>JAGZRY010000454.1 GCA_018381425.1 Haemophilus parainfluenzae | reverse complement strand
GCCCCCAAAAACTGTCCAACTTTTGGGGGCAGATCACTTAAATGTTTAAAAGTTTAATTAATTCAAGTATTTAAATACTTTGACGACTTTTTGAACACCGGTAACTTTACTTGCAATTTCTGCCGCTGAGTCTGCTTGTGAGCGGGTAAGATTGCCGAGTAAGAATACTTCGCCATTTTCGGTGATCACTTTCACATCTGTTGCTTTTACATTATCGCCAACGAAGAGTTTTGATTTAATTTGTGTGGTAATCCAACTGTCTTTAGTAATTTGACCAAAGTTAATTTTATTGCCCACACGTAATTCGTTATAGACATCATTCACACCATCTACGCCTTTAGTAAGACTGGTTGCAATTTCTTTTACGCCTTCACTCGGTACTTGACCAATTAATAATACACGGCCACTATAAGAAACGGCATGTACACGACCTTCCGATTTAATTTGTGCATCCTTATCTAATGCATTTTCAACTTTTACTTCTAAAGTTTCATCATCGACTTGCGTCCCCATTGTACGAGGATCTGTTGTAACTTTAGCACCTGCAGCCGCACCACCAAGCACAGCAGCTACACAGCCTTGTAACATAATCGATGCACCAAGTACGAAGGCGAGTTTTTTAAATGGGGTTAATTTCATCATTAATCTCCTTTTTATAAATGAGTGAGTTAACTAATTAGTCAATTAATTTTAGAAATAGTTTGGTTGGAAAAGCCTTTAATGTCAAGCTCTTGGGAAAAGTGTGCTATCAACAAGCTCACACAGTGCATTTATGACGAATAAATGATTTTCCAAAATACGCGCTTCTTTCGTTGCGGGAATAGAGATTTCTAAATCTGCTTCAGCTAACACACCTTGAATCGCATCATTGTTTGCACCGGTTAAGGCAATGACCTGAATTTCTTTGTTGACGGCATTAGCAATTGTATTCAGCACTGCTTTTTCTGTACCAAGCGGAGCAAAAGCGATCAATAAGTCACCGGGCTTCGCGATAGCGTTGAATTGATGTTGATAAAGCTGCTCGATAGGTTGATCAAAAACCAGTGAAGAACCGACCGCACTTTCAAGGCTAAGGTGTACGGATGGTAGGCTAGGACGCTCAAAATCGTAACGATTAAGCAAATTTGACACTAAGAATTGTGCATTCGCGTAAGAGCGAGCGACGCCACAGGCAATCACTTTATGACCACTTAACAAACATTGCATGACCATTTGTGTGGCAGTTGCAATATTTTCTGATAATAGGCTCGAAGCAGAGATTTGAATCTGAATACTTTCGCTATAAATATCTTTAACTTTTTGTAACATAATCGGAAAAGGTTAATCGAGAAAATTAGGAATCCATTGG
>JAGZRY010000453.1 GCA_018381425.1 Haemophilus parainfluenzae | reverse complement strand
CAATCACGATCATCAATTCAATTAACGTAAAACCTTTATGTAAAGGTTTAGAAAAAGTCAGTTTCATTAAATTAAATTTCCTTTTGGTTGAATAAAAAATGCCAGAATTGGCGGCAACATTGTGTAAAAGGGAAAAATGAAAGTAAAACTGACCGCACTTCTTTTGCGATCGAGATCGCAAAAATGAAATTTAATCACAGAAAAACAGATGAATAAGATAAAAAATGGCTGGTTAAGCCAGACAAGAAAAGTGATTTCACCCCATTTTGATGAACGTCCTGATGTAGAGGATATTTCATTACTCGTCATTCATTACATTAGCTTGCCGCCAGAACAATTTGGTGGTGGATATGTAGATGATTTTTTCCAAGGAAAACTCGATCCCACTATTCATCCTTATTTTGAAGAGATTTATCAATTTCGTGTATCAGCCCATTGTTTAATTGAACGTGATGGCAGAGTGACACAATATGTCAGTTTCGATGACAGAGCATGGCATGCAGGACTTTCTTGCTTTGAAGGACGCGATAAATGCAATGATTTTGCGATTGGTATCGAGCTAGAGGGCAGCAATGAACAACCTTTTACAGAGAAACAATACCAAGTGCTTGCTGCATTAACACAAGATATCATGCAAGCTTACCCGAAAATAACGCTCGGTCGTATCGTTGGGCATTGCGATATTTCGCCAGGTCGTAAGATTGATCCGGGTCAATATTTTGAGTGGGAACGCTATTTAGCGTTAGTCAAAAAAGGCTTGAATAAAAAATGACCACTAAAATTTTTACTCGAATGTGAATAAGATAATTTCTGTGAATAAGCCTTATCTTAATGAAATTAAAGAGAAAATCTTCTCTCTAAAATTGAAGATAAAATGCTGAAAAGAGTTATGCAACACTCGCCATTTGCTCAATCACAATTTTATCCACAGAAATATTGAATAACTCACCGCTGCTATTTCTTCACCAAACAAGGAATGTTTAAACTAAAAAAATAGCTGAATTTTTGACCGCACTTTGATGAGAAAAAGTGCGGTCATTTTTTTCGGAAAATTTTTGATTAAAGGTTATGCAAAAATGAAAAAAGTGAAGTGTGAAAAGCGATTTTTGATCTTTATACACAGTTAAATTTAGATTATCCAAGTGTTACCCACAGAGTTATCCACAATAGGGTAAATATGCCCATTCGGTTGATAAAAAAGCGAATTTATGAAACAATCTGCAAATTATTTTTGTACAAAATTTAAGGTGAACGATAGTGATCGATTTTGATGGCTACCGTCCAAATGTAGGCATTGTCATTTGTAATCGCAAAGGACAGGTGCTTTGGGCTAAACGATACGGGCAGAATTCGTGGCAATT
>JAGZRY010000452.1 GCA_018381425.1 Haemophilus parainfluenzae | reverse complement strand
TGATTGCTGCTGTTAAAGTTGTTTTACCGTGGTCAACGTGGCCGATTGTACCCACGTTTACGTGCGGTTTTGTACGTTCAAATTTTTCTTTAGACATTTGTTTAGTTTCCTAGAAAATGCTCTATAAGCCATTCGACTTATAGAGCGGATTGTTACAAAAAATTATTTTTTACGCGCTTCAATTACTGCAGCAGCAACACTTGTTGGTGCTTCAGCATATTTTAACGGTTCCATTGAGTATGATGCACGACCTTGAGTTTGTGAACGTAAGTCTGTTGCATAACCGAACATCTCAGAAAGTGGAACTTCTGCATCGATTTTAACAACGAATTCGTTCGCTTCTTGACCGTTAACCATAGCACGACGACGGCTTAAGTCACCGATTACATCACCAACATACTCAGGTGGAGTTTCTACTTCAACTTTCATGATTGGCTCAAGTAGAACTGGGTTTGCTTTAGCAAACGCTGCTTTAAATGCTAAAGAAGCGGCTAATTTAAACGCTAATTCAGATGAGTCAACATCATGGTATGAACCGAAGTGTAAACGTACACCAAGATCCACTACTGGGTAACCCGCTAACGGACCAGATTTAAGTTGTTCTTGGATACCTTTATCAACCGCAGGAATGTATTCACCAGGGATTACACCACCTTTGATTTCGTTTACAAATTCATAACCAGGACCTTCTGGATCTAATGGATATAAGTCGATAACAACGTGACCATATTGACCGCGACCACCAGATTGTTTTGCGTGTTTACCTTCCACATCGTTAACACGAGTGCGGATAGTTTCACGGTAAGATACTTGTGGTTTACCGATGTTAGCTTCCACTTTGAACTCACGTTTCATACGGTCAACGATGATGTCTAAGTGTAACTCACCCATACCAGAAATAATGGTTTCACCAGATTCTTCATCAGTGTGAACACGGAATGAAGGGTCTTCTTGAGCAAGACGACCTAATGCAAGACCCATTTTTTCTTGGTCAGCTTTAGTTTTAGGTTCTACTGCTACAGAGATTACTGGCTCTGGGAATTCCATACGCTCAAGGATGATTGGTGCGTCGATTGCACATAATGTATCACCCGTAGTTACATCTTTTAAGCCGATTGCTGCAGCGATATCGCCCGCACGAACTTCTTTGATTTCTTCACGCTTGTTAGCGTGCATCTGTACGATACGACCAAAACGTTCACGTTTTTGACGTACAGAGTTTAATACTGTATCACCAGAGTTAATTACACCTGAGTACACACGGAAGAAGGTTAAGTTACCTACGAATGGGTCAGTTGCAATTTTGAATGCTAATGAAGAGAACGGCTCATCATCGCTTGCGTGACGTTCACCTTCAGTTTCATCT
>JAGZRY010000451.1 GCA_018381425.1 Haemophilus parainfluenzae | reverse complement strand
TTCCCCCTTACCTAAATACTTTTCAGGGTTATCACGGAATAAATCAAGATTTTTCTCACTTTCAAAGAAGTAAGTTTTACCTTCGTAATTATATTTGTGTTCAGTTTTAGTATTTTTCATTTGGGCGCCACTAATCGGATCTTTTACATCGATTTCAACAATCGTGCTAAATAAATTTAACCCTTCTTCTAAACTGGCTCGATTAATGAGAATTTCAGTCTCAGTTTGTTGCCAATCTTCAATCGGTACAGGGTTACAACCGCCTGGTTTACCGATTGACGGAATAAACATATGTACGCCGCAGCCAACACAAACGACTTGGTTACCTTCCATCACATAACCTTGGTCACCGCAAAGCAAGCAGGCATCAAATACTGCAGCTAGACTTAATTTATCTGGTTGACGATTAATAACAAAGAAACGCACGGCTTTACCATCATCAGCAATCCAGACAAAACGGTGTAATTTACCGTCTTTTACTTGTTCAATTGGAATATGGACTTGTTGCTTTTCATCTAAGGTCAGAGGAATTGCTTCTGAAAGTTGTGGTGGGCGAGAAGCAATTTGCTCCCAATAAAGTTGTGTAGTAAAAGTAATCGCTAAGGCTAAATATCCCCAACCGAGTAGGTGAGAGGATGTACGTAATGCGGCTAATTTTTGGCGTTTTTGAATGGGTTCTTGTGTGGCATTAACTTGTTGCTTGCGTGATAAATGAATTTTGCCGTAGAAGATGGCAAGTACAACGAAGAGTAAGGCGGCACAGATGTAATTTAACCAACGAGTGATTTCGCCTGATTTCGCAACAAAACTTAAACGAGGCTTGGTAAGCTCAAGTACTTGAAGTTTCATTAAAATTAATAAGAGTTCACCGATAAGTGGAACAAGCAAGCAAACTAAGAGAAGGCTAATAGCACCTTTTAAAAGTGCGGTTGATTTTTGTTGTGTTTTTACCGCTTGTTTTAGAAGTAAATCGATCCAGCCTTGTAAGCATAAACAAAAAACAAAGGAAAAAATGACAGCACTTATATGTAAGATCGAATCGGTATTGATAACATCAGTAGAAACGAGGGCAGTAATGTTAGGATCTTTTGCCCAGAAGCTTCCAGCGATGAGCATTAATACCGTTTGCCAAAAGGCAGGTAAGCGACCTTTGCCGAAAATTAAACATAAGGCAAAGATAATCAATAGCGCCAATATCACCGCATTGACGATTAAATTGGTTATTTGTCCCGCAGGTAAACTAAGGCGCAGTACGATACCGGCAATAAAACCGAATAGGCTAAGCCAAATTATTTTTTTTGCACTTACAGTGGATTGTTTACTGTGATAAACACCGAGCAATAATGAAAAAGGTAAAAGTGCTTGAAG
>JAGZRY010000450.1 GCA_018381425.1 Haemophilus parainfluenzae | reverse complement strand
ATGGCAAAACCAGCAGGTCCTTCAATCGAAGTAAAAGTACAACAATTAGATCCTGCAAATGGTAACAAGGATGTAGGGACTGTAACTATTACTGAATCAAATTATGGTTTAGTATTTACACCAAATCTACAAGGTTTAGCTGAAGGTTTACATGGCTTCCACATTCATGAAAATCCAAGCTGTGATCCAAAAGAAAAAGACGGTAAATTAACCGCAGGTTTAGCGGCTGGCGGTCACTGGGATCCTAAAGGCGCAAAACAACACGGTTACCCATGGCAAGATGATGCTCACTTAGGTGACTTACCTGCTTTAACTGTATTACATGATGGTACAGCAACTAATCCTGTTTTAGCGCCACGTCTTAAAAAATTAGATGAAGTTCGTGGTCATTCTATTATGATTCACGCTGGTGGTGATAACCACTCAGATCACCCAGCTCCACTTGGCGGTGGCGGCCCACGTATGGCATGTGGTGTGATTAAATAAATCTATTTCTAAAGATAAAAAAGTGCGGTCAATTTTGACCGCACTTTGTGTTTAAACTCAATGCAACATTATATCTAGCCATTAGCAGTGGCTTGGAACATAGCTAAAGTAGTAATATATTTAATAATGAGCCTATATATCGGGAGGAATATTGAAAACTAAACTATTACTTCAATATCTTATATTTTGGGTAATTATATTTATTATTTGTTTTACATCTTTTACATTCATATATAGTTTATTTGAAATTATTCTAAAGCTTGATGATTATTCTTTTTCTGATTTTAAGAAAACAGCATTTTTTTGGTTAAATATGTCTGCTGCAATGGCAACTTTAGTTTTGATAATTGAAGCTAGAAATAAGAGATGGTAATCTCATTAATATTTCAATAAGTATGAGTTTAAAAATATTGGATAGATTAATATTTGAGTAGAATATAATTTTAAATGTCCAGATATAAAATGCGGTCAATTTTAATGAGTTTTAAAACTTCTCAACAATTGACCGCACTTTTATTTTTTATCACGTTACTTAATTACTTCCGCTGTATATTCCAATTTATGAATTGCATTAATTAACTGCTCATCAGCAACTTTTGGATCTTCTACAATAGTCACAGTTCTATCTTTAATGGATGCTTTAGTGGAAATCACACCATCAATATTGCGCAACTCTTTATTCACTAAATAAGCACAAAGCTGACAGTTCATTTCTTTTACTTTTAGCACAACTTGCTTCGTTTCTTCCGCCTGTGCGACAGAGAAGGTGAATAATGAAAGCAAAAGTGCGGCCGTTAATTTCTTCATTTTTTGTTCCTAATTAGAAAGCTCTAAAATCCACGGTAAAATGGTTGGATAAGTTAAGAAAAAGAGCATGACGATAAATACAAT
>JAGZRY010000449.1 GCA_018381425.1 Haemophilus parainfluenzae | reverse complement strand
CAAACCATCTGTTTGCGTATTTTTATTCACTTCCGCCACATAAATTGGGGTATAGGCCGTTATACTTGGGTACACCACTTCAAAGCTGTTCTCGCCCAGTGTTTTAGCCGCTAGCGCCGCTTCATTTTCCGGAGCAATTAAAACATCACCGATATTACGCTGCGTAAAAGAAATACTGGCACTGCGCGCCCCCGCCTCTAAAACCGGCACATTTCTTAGCAGGCGTAACATAAAATCTTGTGGTTTATCACTATGCTGTTCGGCATAAGCTAAAGCCGATAAATAAGCAAAGCGTCCATTTGCTGACGTTTTGGGATTAGCAAAGACCACTTTGACATCATCCCGAATCAAATCCGACCAGTCTTGAATGTGTTTTGGATTTCCTTTTTTCACCAAAAGCACCATCACCGAACCAAAAGGAACGGCACCATTCGGTAATACTTGCTGCCAATCTGCATCCACTAAGCCTTTTTTAACTAAAGCGTCAATATCATTGCTTTGTGTCAATGTCACCACATCTGCAGGCAAACCATTTAACACACCTAGCACCTGTTTACTGGCACCACCATGCGATTGCGAAATCATCATATCTGAGGGAAATTCACGTTGAAATGCTATGTTGTATTCCTTATAGAAATCACGAATCACGTCATAGGACACATTCAGTAGAACCGTTTCTTGTTCCGTGCTGGTATGCCATAAACAAGCAGCCAAGCCGAAAGAAAGCAATGAAAATAAAGCAATTTTTTTCATTTTTACTCTCCTCCATCATTACCCTCAATTTCGTGTAGCTAAATTTATATCGCAAAATATTAAGTACAAAAAATAACGAAAAAGCATTTTATAGAACAAAATGAAATATAAAACACAGAACCAAGCGTTTCTTTATTTCACTTTGGAATATTAAATAAATTTCCGTTCTTTGCCATTATGGAAAAGAGCGGTTATTTTTTTGAACATTTCAAAACGCTTACAAAGCTTAGGTATTTATCTGTTGTGAAGGTGGGATAATGAAAACCGTATTACCAGGATTTAAACGAAGTATATTGATTACATTAGCCTGGCTCGGCTCAATGGTATTATTGCCATTAACATTACTTGTGCTCACTGCCTGGCAGTTAAAATGGGCTGATATCGTTCAAATCATCACGAGTGAACGAGTGATCTCATCCTTAACGCTATCCTTTGAAATGGCGGCAATCGCGACGTTGATTAATATCGTTTTTGCCTTTTTATTGGCATGGGTTTTAGTGCGTTATGACTTTCCAGGTAAGAATCTCGTCAATGCGTTAGTGGATTTACCTTTTGCTTTACCCACTGCCGTTGCTGGTATCGCACTTGCCTCGCTTTATGCTCCGACTGGACTGATTGGGCAATGG
>JAGZRY010000448.1 GCA_018381425.1 Haemophilus parainfluenzae | reverse complement strand
TGAAAGGTGATGAATGGCAACAACACACGTATGTTGTGGTGTGAGTGATTGAAGCTGTTCCATCATATCAATTTGATAATAAGGGTCGAGTGGCGCAATGGGCTCATCTACCAATAAAACAGGGGATTCTTTAATGCAGCAACGAGCGAGTTGTACACGTGCTTTTTCTCCTCCAGAAAGTTGTTGGAAAGGTTTGTCGAGCAAATGAGTTACCGCAAATTTTTCTGAAAACGCGTGAATTTTTGACCGCTCTTTTTCTTTTGGTAAGGTCGCAGCTAAACCTAATGCAATCACATCATAAACGGATAAATCCCAATGAATTTGCGTATTTTGTGCAAGATAAGCAATGTATTGGCTTTTTTTAGTTGCATTCATTTTGCTTAATGGCTGATCATCAAACCAAATTTCTCCTTGTTTGAGTGGCAAGATGCCTGCAATGGTTTTTAATAATGTAGATTTTCCCGCACCATTGGCGCCCATAATGCCAATCAATTTACCTGATGGAAGCGTACAGTTGATGTCATTTAAGCAATAGGATTGGGTGAGTTTTTCAATTCTAATCATAGATTTTTCTCTGTTGCGTTAATAACATCCAAATCAAGCAAGGGGCACCGATAAGTGCGGTCAATGTCCCGATGTAAATATGTGAGAACATCGGGATATATAAAATCGCTAAATCGGCCAGTAACAGCAATAATGCCCCGATTAACGCACTCGTAAGGTAAAGCTGTGATGGACGAGCTTTCAGTAAGATACGGGCAAAGTGTGGCGCGATTAAGCCGATAAAACCGATGGTGCCAGTTTGTGGAATGGTTGCCCCCACTAATAAAGCCACACCAAAGGTAGTGATGAAAAAGCTACGTTTGGGATCTACGCCCATTGTGCTCGCTGTTTCTTCACCAAAGGTGAGTAAATCTAAGTATCGGCGAGTGTGGTATAAACAGAAAATTCCCGCCAGAACAATGGGGAGTGAAATGAGTAAGGTATCTAATTTTGCCCACATCAATGAGCCTTGTAGCCAACGATAAAGTTCAGCCAATGCCCATGGGCTTTCAGCGTTGGAGAGCAGTAATGCAATTGCTGAACCAAGCAACATATTGACCGCTAAGCCACTTAGAATCATCATTGTAGTGCCGTAGTTTTTAGCGATCAAATACACGATGAAAAAGCTTAAAAGCGCGCCAATTACTCCTCCGGCTAAGAGCAGTGAAAATGGCACGGCAAAATAATAGAGGATAAACACACTAGCAGCGGTTGCGCCAGAACTACTGCCGAGTAAGCCTGGACTCGCTAATGGATTTTGGAAAATACCTTGCATCGCATTACCGGCAATTGCTAGGCTGGCACCCGTCAATAAAGCTAAACCAATGCGTGGAAAACGAATATCCCACAG
>JAGZRY010000447.1 GCA_018381425.1 Haemophilus parainfluenzae | reverse complement strand
GCGTGATAATGCAGAACGCTATTCTCGCGAAACCTTATTGTTATTAAATAACATCCTATTAATGACCGCACTTTGTGTGGTGTTCTTAGGGACGTTATTACCATTAGTTCATAAACAATTAGGTTTAGGATCTATTTCAATCGGTGCGCCGTTCTTTGATCAAATGTTCCTGATTATTATGACCCCATTTGCCTTATTACTAGGTATTGGGCCATTGGTTAAATGGCGTCGTGATCAGTTCTCTGAAATTCGTACACCGGTTGTCGTGAGTGTGATTGTGATGGCGATTGCAGGCTTTGCCTTACCATATTTCCTACAAAATAAACTCACGGTTAGTGCGGTGCTTGGTACTATGATGTCTGTCATTATTGTATTACTGAGCCTCTACGAAATGAAACAACGTGCAACACACCGTGAATCTTTCTTTAAAGGTATTACCAAGCTTTCCCGTTCCCATTGGGGGATGATTTTGGCTCACCTTGGTGTAGCCATGACAGTTTGGGGAATAGCCTTTAGCCAAAACTTCAGTGTGGAACGTGATGTGCGAATGGCTGTTGGTGATACAGTGCAGATTGCTAATTATGACTTTAAATTTGCTGGCGTGAGTGATGCAAATGGTCCTAACTATATGGGCGGTAAAGCACAAATTGATATTTCAAAAGAGGGTAAAACGGAAGCGACATTATTTGCCGAAAAACGTTTTTATACCGTCAGTAAAATGCCAATGACGGAAGCGGCAATTAATTGGGGCTTTACTCGCGATCTGTATGTTGCTTTGGGCGAAAAGATAGATGATAACTCATGGGCGCTACGCCTTTACTATAAACCTTTTATCCGTTGGATTTGGATTGGAGGATTGTTTATGGCATTAGGTGGTTTGCTCTGTATGTTTGACCGTCGTTATCGTTTTAGTCGATTAGTTAAACAGTCTTAATTGTAATAAGGGGCGCATTGCCCCTAGAAATAGATGTGAAATTGATAGTGTTATGAATAAAAAACTACTTATCCCACTTATTGTTTTTCTTGCGGTAGCTGCAGCTTTTTTAGTTCAGTTAGGACGCAATGCACAAGGTGATGATCCCAAAGCGTTAGAATCTGCTCTTGTGGGGAAACCTGTGCCACAGAAAATACTAACGGATTTATTGGAAAATAAAACGTACGGTAATGAAATTTTCCAACAAGGTAAACCGGTTCTCTTAAATGTGTGGGCGACTTGGTGTCCAACTTGTTATGCAGAGCATCAATACTTGAATCAATTGGCTAAACAGGGCGTAACAATCATTGGTATCGACTATAAAGATGAATCACCAAAAGCTGTAAAATGGCTAAAAGATTTAGGCAATCCTTATAGTCTTGTGCTTAAAGATGAAAAAGGTTCTTTTGCATTAGATTTGGG
>JAGZRY010000446.1 GCA_018381425.1 Haemophilus parainfluenzae | reverse complement strand
ATTAAACCGCAACCATATTGGACAAGAAGTAACATTAAGCGGTTGGGTTCACCGTCGTCGCGATTTAGGTGGTTTAATTTTTATTGATATGCGTGATCGCGATGGTGTCGTACAAGTTTGTTTTGACCCGAAATATCAAGAAGCGTTAACCGTAGCTTCAGGCTTACGTAACGAATTTTGTATTCAAATTAAAGGCGAAGTGATTGCGCGTCCTGAAAACCAAATCAATAAAAATATGGCAACAGGCGAAGTGGAAGTGTTAGCGAAAGAATTGCGTGTTTACAATGCTTCTGACGTTTTACCATTAGACTTCAACCAAAATAACACCGAAGAACAACGTTTAAAATACCGTTATTTAGATTTACGTCGTCCTGAAATGGCTCAACGTTTGAAAACCCGTGCGAAAATTACCAGTTTTGTACGTCGTTTCATGGATGATAATGGTTTCCTTGATATTGAAACCCCAATGCTTACAAAAGCAACGCCAGAAGGTGCGCGTGACTATTTAGTGCCAAGCCGTGTGCATAAAGGCAAATTCTATGCGTTGCCGCAATCACCACAGCTTTTCAAACAGCTTCTAATGATGTCTGGTTTTGATCGTTATTATCAAATTGTGAAATGTTTCCGTGATGAAGACTTACGTGCAGATCGTCAGCCTGAATTTACTCAAATCGATGTGGAAACCTCTTTCTTAACTGCGCCAGAAGTACGTGAAATTATGGAACGCATGGTGCACGGTTTATGGCAAAACATCATTGGTGTGGATTTAGGTAAATTCCCACAAATGACCTGGCAAGAAGCGATGACTCGTTTTGGTTCAGATAAACCAGATTTGCGTAACCCGCTTGAATTAGTTGATGTGGCAGATATCGTTAAAGATGTTGAATTTAAAGTATTTAATGAGCCTGCAAACAATCAAAACGGCCGTGTTGCAGTGATTCGTGTACCAAATGGTACTGAAATCACTCGTAAACAAATTGATGAATATACACAATTTGTTGGCATTTACGGTGCAAAAGGTTTAGCTTGGGCGAAAGTAAATGATATCAATACTGGTCTTGAAGGCGTACAAAGCCCGATTGCGAAATTCTTAAATGAAGAGGTATGGAAAGCGTTAGCTGAACGTGTGAAAGCGCAAACTGGCGATATCTTATTCTTCGGTGCAGACAAATGGCAAACCACCACTGATGCAATGGGCGCATTACGTTTGAAATTAGGTCGTGATCTTGGCTTAACTCGTTTGGACGAATGGCAGCCGCTTTGGGTGATTGATTTCCCAATGTTTGAGCGTGACGATGAAGGTAATCTTTCAGCAATGCACCACCCATTCACTTCACCAAAAGATTTTACGCCAGAACAATTAGAAGCGAATCCAACCGATGCGGTAGCAAATGCTTACGATATGGTGA
>JAGZRY010000445.1 GCA_018381425.1 Haemophilus parainfluenzae | reverse complement strand
CCGCTAAATTTCTTTAGCGGCTTCTTAGAATTTGGCTCCTCCTGCGGGACTCGAACCTGCGACATATGGATTAACAGTCCACCGTTCTACCGACTGAACTAAGGAGGAAATGGTGCCTCGAGGCGGAATCGAACCACCGACACGGGGATTTTCAATCCCCTGCTCTACCGACTGAGCTATCGAGGCGTTATCGTTATTGGCTACTGCCTGACAACGGAGCGTATTAAACTATTTTTTCGGGTATCGGTCAACAATTAAATTCAAAAAAAGTGAAAAAGTTGGTGTGTTTGAGTGGTTAATAACCAAAACGACTATAAAAAGAACGTATTTTCTAAAACTCAATCAAAAATAACCGCACTTTCTCAAAAAATAATGCCCGAAAATTCTTTCGGGCATTGTATTTCATCGTAGAAATTATCGTCTTACGCGGAATTTCTTCTGCGCCGCATCCACTTTCAACAAGTAGTTTCTTGCTTGTGAGGATGGGTGTGCAGTCGTTAAGATACGATACACTTGTTCCGGATACATCTGGTTGATCTTATAGATCGCCTCATCTTTATCCTCATCGAACACACGTAATACTGCACCTGCACCACTGTTGTAGGCAGAAATCATTGCAAAACGTTTAGAGGTAGGATTAGTAATACCATCTAAATATTGATTTTGCAGAATCCATAAGTAAGAGACACCCGCATCAATGTTATTTGCTGGATCATAAAGGTAACGTGCAGATGGTTGTCCACCTTTACCTTTCATCGCAAACACATCACGACCTGCTGTGCTTGGTACCACTTGCATTAAGCCGATTGCATTCGCATAACTAATCGCATACGGGTTGAAGCTGGATTCTGTTTGCATAATACCTAAAATCAAGCTTTCATCAATACCATAGCGTTCTGCGGCTTTACGGACTAATGGAATATATTTTTGTGCACGCACTTCAACGTGGTTTGCAATCATGGAGATCACTACAAATTGTACGGTGTTACCATTTTGTAGGCGGCGTGTTTGTAATTTATTTTGGATTAAATAAGTCGCAAAGTTACTTGCAATCACTTGGTTAGCAATTTGCTGGCCATTGTTATCCACAACCTGACCTAATAAGAAAGGACGCGTACTAATCGGCACATCGCCAGAAGCAAATAAGTCGATCCCTTTCGCATCGGAACCCATCAATAAAGTATGGACAATCGCATTGTGTAAGCGATTAAGATCTTGTTGAGTTTCAACAATAATTGTACCTTCGTCAAAGCTTACGTGGCTACGCGTATAGAAAGAGTCCGTGTATTTCACGTAGTCTTTACGGCTCGCGACTAAAAGCTCATTTACCCCCCAAATACGATCGATATTATGGGAGAATTGACCAGTTAAAATATCTAAACCTTGCGTGTCTTTTGAAAACACTTCGTCA
>JAGZRY010000444.1 GCA_018381425.1 Haemophilus parainfluenzae | reverse complement strand
AGATTCTGACTCAGTATAACCTTCAAATTTCGTTTCACCTTCTACACGAATAACATTGTTGTAATCCATGCCGAATTGGCTTGCAGATTGTGCACGTAAACGTTGTGCTTCCATTTCACGCTCAAAACCTGCTTCATCAATTGCAATATCACGCTCACGACATACGTCAGCGGTTAAATCAAGTGGGAAGCCATAAGTATCATAAAGTTTAAAGGCAACTTCACCTGACAACACGCCATCTTTCACTTGAGCTAGCGCATCATCTAATAAGCTTAATCCGCGCTCTAATGTACGAGCAAATTGTTCTTCTTCTAAACGAAGTAATTTTTCGACATTGGCTTGTTTTTCTTTAACTTCTTTTCCTGCTTCCGCCATGACTTCAATTAAAGTCGGCACAAGTTTATAGAAGAAGGCTTTTTTTGCCCCTAATAAGTGGCCATGACGTACCGCACGACGAATAATACGACGTAATACATAACCGCGACCTTCGTTTGATGGAATCACACCATCTGCAATTAAATATGCACAAGAACGAATGTGGTCTGCAATTACGCGTAATGATTTATTAGTGAAATCTGTTGTTCCTACAACTTCTGCCGTTTTCGCAATTAGTTTTTGGAAAATATCAATCTCATAGTTAGAGTTTACATGTTGTAATACGGCAGAAATACGCTCTAAACCCATCCCCGTATCAACCGATGGACGCGGTAATTTTTCCATGGTACCGTCTGCTAGACGGTTAAACTGCATGAATACCACGTTCCAAATTTCGATATAGCGGTCACCATCTTCTTCTGGCGAGCCTGGAGGCCCACCCCAAATATGATCACCGTGATCGTAGAAAATTTCAGTGCATGGACCACAAGGACCTGTGTCACCCATTGCCCAAAAGTTATCTGATGCATAAGGCGCACCTTTGTTATCACCGATACGAATAATACGCTCTGCTGGCACACCAACTTCTTTATGCCAAATGTCATAAGCTTCATTATCAGTTTCATACACGGTTACCCATAATTTTTCTTTTGGTAACCCGAGCCATTGTGGAGAAGTCAAATACTCCCACGCAAAATTAATCGCATCATGTTTGAAATAGTCGCCAAAACTGAAGTTGCCGAGCATTTCAAAGAAAGTATGGTGACGAGCCGTATAACCGACATTTTCTAAGTCATTATGCTTACCACCTGCGCGCACACAACGCTGTGCGGTTGTCGCACGTGAGTAAGGACGTTTATCCATACCAAGGAACACGTCTTTAAATTGGTTCATCCCGGCATTGGTAAAAAGCAATGTCGGATCGTTTTCAGGCACAAGTGAACTACTTGCGACGACCTGATGCCCCTTGCTATGGAAAAAATCAAGGAATGACTGTCTAATTTCTGCTGTTGTTTTCATTGATAAAACCTTGTGTCTC
>JAGZRY010000443.1 GCA_018381425.1 Haemophilus parainfluenzae | reverse complement strand
AGTTAGTGAATATTAAGGAAGAAGAATAATGCGAATTTTAGTCAGCAATGATGACGGTTTTCACGCCGAAGGGATTCAAGTTTTAGCAAAAGAATTACGAAAAATTGCCGATGTGGTGATCGTCGCGCCGGATCGGAATCGCAGCGCGGCATCAAGCTCATTAACGCTTGTTGAGCCGCTTCGCCCGCGTCATTTAGATTGCGGTGATTACTGCGTGAATGGCACACCGGCTGATTGTGTGCATTTGGCATTAAACGGTTTTTTATCTGGACAAGTCGATCTTGTGGTATCAGGTATTAATGCAGGTTGTAACATGGGGGATGATACGATTTATTCCGGTACTTTGGCCGCTGCATTGGAAGGGCGTCATTTAGGATTGCCAGCCATTGCCGTCTCTTTAGATGGTCGTCAGCATTATGAAACAGCTGCTCGCGTGGTGTGTGATTTAATTCCGAAATTACATCCTCAATTATTGAATAAACGCGAAGTGATCAATATCAATGTGCCAGATTTACCTTACGAAGAACTCAAAGGCATTAAGGTGTGTCATTTAGGCTATCGCACATCTGCAGCTGAAGTGATTAAACAAGAAGATCCTCGTGGCGAAAATATCTATTGGATTGGTCCATCAGGCTTGCCAGAATATGATGGTGAAGGTACAGATTTCCATGCGGTAAAAAATGGGTATGTTGCCATTACGCCAATTCAAGCCGATCTTACGGCTCATCAGTCAATTGCTGCTTTACAAGATTGGCTGGAAAGTGAATAATGTGCCATTTTGAAACGAATTTTCCCCATTGAAGCAATAAAGGATAAGTGAATGAATATTTTTGGTGCGATGTATGATAAAACAATGCAATGGTCAAAACATCGCTTTGCCGTGTTTTGGTTATCCTTTGTAAGTTTTATTGAGGCCATTTTCTTTCCAATTCCACCCGATGTGATGTTGATTCCGATGTCAATGTCAAAGCCGAAAAGTGCGTTTCGTTTTGCACTTTATACGGCGGTTGCTTCTGTAGTGGGTGGAATGATTGGTTATGCTATTGGTTACTATGCCTTTGATTGGGTTCAAGGTTATATTCAACAATGGGGCTACCAAGCTGCTTGGGAACAGGCTATGGCGTGGTTTAAAGAATGGGGCATTTTAGTAGTCTTTGTTGCTGGTTTTAGTCCAATTCCTTATAAAGTTTTCACGATTTGTGCAGGTGTGATGCAAATGGCATTTATCCCCTTTGTGATTACCGCATTTGTATCGCGTTTTGCTCGTTTTATTTTAGTGGCAAAACTTGCCGCATGGGGCGGAGAGAAATTCGCAACGAAATTACGTAAATCTATTGAAATCATTGGTTGGAGTGTGGTTGCTCTGGCTGTGATTGCTTATCTTATTTTAAAATAACAGGATGACCTTTTTTATG
>JAGZRY010000031.1 GCA_018381425.1 Haemophilus parainfluenzae | reverse complement strand
TGAACCGACCGCACTTTACAATGCACCTAAATCAGCCAAAGAATTCCAACAACAAATTAAGAAATTGGAACAACAAATGTATAAATTTGCTCAAGATCTTGAGTTTGAAAAAGCCGCTGCAGTACGCGATCAACTTCATCAATTGAGAGAGCAGTTTATGATATCGGAATAAAGGAAAAGAGCGATCAAATTGACCGCTCTTTTTTATTTTATTGTACTAATAAGTAGAAGTTGTTTTTGCCACGTAAGATATTGAGTGCAACAGCTGATGGTTTTTCATCTAATGCTTTGCGTAAGTCTTGCGTGCTTTCAATTGGCTGGCGGTTGATACCGATTATAATATCACCCGATTTTAAACCGCGTTGTGCTGCCATTGAATTTGGTTGAACTTTACTAATTTCCACACCTTTAATACCTTTTGCATCGTAGTTGTTTAAGGTTGCACCGTCTAATGCTGGAAGTTCCGTTTTACTTGCTGTTTGAGAGCCATCGTCTGCTTGTAAAGTCACTTTTACGTTGTCAGTTTTACCATCACGTAAGTAAGTGAGTTCAATTTCTTTACCCGCACCAGAGGTCGCGATTTTTGCACGCATTTCGGCGAAACTTGAGATTTTTTGACCATTCATTGCGGTAATTACATCACCTGCTTTCAAGCCTGCTTTTTCTGCTGCTGAATTTGGAATAACTTCACTCACAAATGCACCTTGTTGTGCACTCACATTAAAGGCTTTCGCTAAATCGGCATTTAATTCACCGCCCTTAATACCGAGTAAACCACGGCGTACTTCACCAAATTCTAAGATTTGTTGCACAAGATTGTTCGCTTGGTTGCTTGGAATTGCAAAGGCAATCCCAGCGTTACCGCCACTTGGAGAAATAATAGCCGTATTGATACCAATTAATTCACCTTGTAAGTTCAATAATGCACCGCCAGAGTTACCACGGTTTACCGCAGCATCGGTTTGAATATAGTTTTCATATGCACCACTATCAGAACCAGTAGAGCGGCCAAGTGCTGAAACGATACCAGAGGTTACAGTTTGACCTAAACCGAATGGATTACCGATAGCAACGGTAAAATCACCGACACGTAATTTATCGGAGTCGGCTATTTTGATTGCGGTGAGGTTTGTTGGTTTTTCGATTTGTACTAAAGCGATATCAGATTGTTCATCTTTTCCAACGAGTTTTGACTTGAACTCACGTCCGTCTTGCAATTTTACGGTGATTTTATCCGCACCATCTACCACGTGATTGTTAGTTAAAACATAGCCTTTATCTGCATTGATGATCACACCTGAACCTAAACCACGGAAGTTGCGTGATGCGCCACGATCTCCGCCGAATTGTTCGCCAAATTGATCACCGAAGAAAAATTTAAATTCTTCTGGAATATCATCAGGTAATGCCGAACGGCTGTTTGCTTTTGCTTTGCCTTCAACGGAAAGCGTCACGACTGCTGCCTGCGCTTTTTCTAACATTGGCGCAAGGCTGCCTTGTTCCACGATTTCATTTGGAATAGCCGCTTGAGCGGATAAAGAGGTCGCAAATACGCTTAAACCTAATGCGATACCGGTTAATACAAAATTTCTTTTCTTCATAGAGTTCTCCAAGTAAAAATAAATGACTGAATAAGTGTTCAATCAGACAACAAAATGAGGGGGATGTTCAGTAAAAAAAAGGGCATTGAAAAAATATTTTTAAAAAGTGCGGTAGATGTTGAAATTGTTCTTTTTGCCCGCATTTATCTAAACCTATTTGTCAATTTGAAAGATAAAAGATCATTTTGTTTAAATAGTGCTGGTACAACCTATTTTTACGTCAAAAACCTTGCCACCTAAGGCTGAAATATAGTTTAATAACGCCCTGTTTTACTGCTTAAGAAGTATAAAATTTACGCAATCACATAATAATTGTATGTGAATTTAAATGAACTAGTTTACTAGTGCAAAAAATAGGTGTAGAGTAACGCCATTAGATTGAAACACAACATTTAAGATTTAGAGAGTGACATATGGCGACGAAGAAAGAAGAAATCGAAGTAAAAGTTGCAAATGATGATACCCGAATTGAAAAAGTCGATCAGGTATTACCTCCCATTGCCTTATTAGAAAAATTTCCTGCAAGTGAAGAAGCGGCGAAGTTAGTTCGTGAAACCCGTTTGCATGCGCACAATATTATTCATGGGAAAGATGACCGTTTACTTGTAGTAATTGGCCCTTGTTCTATTCATGATCCTAAAGCCGCA
The DNA here is from genome assembly GCA_018381425.1 of Haemophilus parainfluenzae. Lineage (GTDB taxonomy): Bacteria > Pseudomonadota > Gammaproteobacteria > Enterobacterales > Pasteurellaceae > Haemophilus_D > Haemophilus_D parainfluenzae_O. The sequence goes on along the minus strand of JAGZRY010000031.1, from coordinate 10,239 downwards.
TTAGATTATGCTAAACGTTTAAAAGTATTACGTGATGAATATAAAGATACACTTGAAGTGGTGATGCGTGTTTACTTTGAAAAACCGCGTACAACAGTGGGTTGGAAAGGCTTAATTAACGATCCTTATTTAAATGATACATATCGTTTAAATGATGGTTTGCGTATTGCACGTAAATTATTATCTGACATCAATAACTTAGGCGTACCATCAGCAGGTGAGTTCTTAGATATGATCACACCACAATATGTAGCGGATTTCATGAGCTGGGGCGCAATTGGTGCGAGAACAACTGAATCTCAAGTTCACCGTGAATTAGCTTCAGGCTTATCTTGTGCGGTAGGCTTTAAAAATGGCACAAATGGTGGCGTAAAAGTAGCATTAGATGCAATGGGCGCGGCAGAAGCTTCGCATTACTTCTTATCTGTAACAAAATTTGGCCATTCGGCTATTGTTTCAACAAAAGGAAATGAAGACTGCCACATTATTTTACGTGGTGGGGATAAAGGTCCTAACTATAAAGCAGAAGACGTTGCAAAAGTTTGTGCAGAGATAGAAAAATCAGGTCGTATTCCACATGTCATGGTTGATTTTAGCCATGCAAATAGTAGCAAACAATTCAAAAAACAAATGGATGTTTGTGAAGATGTTTGCCAGCAAATTGCAGGTGGTTCAAAGCAGATCTTCGGTGTCATGGTAGAAAGTCATATTGTTGAGGGGCGTCAAGACTTAGTCGATGGTAAAGCTCAGACTTACGGACAAAGCATCACTGATGCTTGCATCGGTTGGGAAGATACAGAAATCGTGTTAAAACAGTTATCCGATGCAGTAATAGCACGTCGTCAAGTAAATGACTAATAAATTTAATTTTTTTAGATGATTAAAAGTGCGGTCGATTTTGACCGCACTTTTTTATGCGCTTTGAAAAAGGGGGTGAAAAGGGGTATGCTAGAATCAATGGAATAATAAAGGAGAAGTATGATGCAGGATATGATAAATGGCTTATTAATTGTCTTAGTACCGATGGTGTTAGGCTATCTATTGAAGGTCAATAATAAACCCTATATTGCAAAGATTAATCATATCGTCATGTTTTTGCTTTACATCATCCTTTTCTTAATGGGGTATTTGCTTGGTCAATTGGATGATTTAGAGCATAAGCTTCCTATTATTGGCACAACCGCGTTGACGTTATCTGCAATCATTTTGGGTTCTAATATGATTGGTTTGATGATTTATGATCGTTTTAATCCTGCTGAGCCACTTAAATCACAAGGTAAAATTGATTCTCGTTGGCATTCCTTAATCGATTCTCTCAAACTTTCTGGCACAGTGGTGTTTGGTACCATTTGTGGTTTCTTTTTTAAATCCTATTTAATGCTGCCTACAGGTATAAATCTATATGTATTGATTGTGCTGATTTTCTTTGTGGGTATTCAACTAAGAAATAATGGCATTTCTTTAAAAGAGGCTATTTTCAATAAGCGTGGTTTCCAAACAGGAATGCTGTTTACTTTTACCTCGTTACTAGGTGGTGTGGTTGCTGCTTTCGTTTTAGCGATGCCAATTACCCAAGGACTCGCTTTTGCCTCTGGAATGGGCTGGTATTCATTATCTAGTGTGGTATTAACTAATGCGTGGGGACCAGTGCAGGGTAGTATTGCTTTTTTTAATGATTTATCCCGTGAAATTGTGAGTTTATTTGTCATCCCATTATTTATGCGTCATTTTCGTTCGACGGCAATTGGAATTACGGGAGCGACTGCAATAGATTGCACTTTGCCGATTATTCAAAAGGCGGGGGGCATTGAAGTCATGCCAATTGCGATTTCATTCGGTTTTGTGACGAATATTCTACCACCATTGTTATTGGTTTTCTTTTCCAGTATTCCGCTATAAAAAGATAAAAAAGAAATACAAAAACAAAAGAGTTAATCGTTATTTTTCGATTAACTCTTTTTCTTATATTTTAATATTAGGAATTATCAGTTTCTATGCATGGCAATAACAGCCTGACCTAAACTGAGTCCACCATCACCCATCGGTAGTTTATGTGCACTTAGTACATGGAATTCGCTCAAATTTTCTTTTAATAAGCGACGTAGTAGTTGGTTGTGCATCACGCCACCAGATAACACGATCGTACGACATTGGTGCTTGCGTGCTTGGTTTGCAGCAAGTTCAGCAAACCCTTGTGCGAGAGCATAGTGAAAGGCGAAGGCTTTATCTTCAACAGAAGCATGATAATTTAACCAACTTTGCCAAAAGTAAGCCAAATCCAGTTTATTGCCGATAAGCGGCATTTTTACTGGAATATTGACCGCACTTTTTGGGTGTGTAGCAAAGGATGAGTTATTTGCCAGAGCTTCTAGATGGCAAGCCGCTTCACCTTCCCAAGAAACAATGGTTGGTGCAATACCGAGATCATAAGCTACGGCATCAAATAAACGCCCTGCAGATGATATAGGTGGGCAATTGAGTCCGCGCTCAATGGCATTGACTAGTATTTGCCAATTCGGTTCAGCACAAGTTTTTGTGAGTATTTCTTGCCATTGTGGCACAAATTGATGCAGGTGAGCCAGCCAGTTGCGCCAAGGTTGTTTCGCTGCAAGATCACCGCCTGGTAGAGCAACAGCTGGCAAACCACCTAAATATTGACTATGTTGATAGTCAACGAGTAGGCATTCGCCTCCCCAAAGTTGTCCATTTTTGCCCATGCCGATACCGTCTAGTGCAAGACCGATTACAGGTTCATTACAATGCTGCTCGGCCATGACACTGACAATGTGTGCATGGTGATGCAGCACTTCGATGAAGGGGATTTGTTGCTGTTCAGCAAGTTTTTTCCCGATGGAAGATGAAAAATAGCCGGGGTGAGCATCAACCGCGATGATGTCTGGTTTAAATTGATAAATCTGCTGAAATAATTCAAGATTTTCACTCAATTGTGACCGTACTTGTTCATTTGCTGTGTCGCCAATATGTTGGCTCAGTACAGCTTTATTGTGACGTAGTAGGCAGAATGTATTTTTCAGATCAGACCCTAACGCCAACACATTTTTTGTGCTTTGTGTTTCAAGTGGTATTTCATCTGGCACATAGCCACGAGCACGGCGTAGCGTTTCTAATCCATCGAAGGCAACGCGAACAAGGCTATCATCAGCACGTTGCAAAATATCGCGGTTGTGACAAAGATAAACATCAGCTAAATCAGCTAATTGTTCCACTGCATGTTCATTTTTCAATACAGGAGGATGTCCGCTTGCATTCGCAGACGTCATCACGAGCGGACGATTAACCGCTCGTAACAACAAATGCTGTAGTGGGTTGCTTGGAAGCATTACTCCGATTTCCTGTAAGTTTGGCGCAATGTTATCGGCAATATGCGGCACTTTGTGTTTTGAAAGAAGTACAATTGGCGCAGCACTGCTGGTTAGTAATTCTGTTTCTTGGGCACTTAAATCTTGTAAAAACTGCAGGTCAGGCACCATAATGGCTAACGGTTTTGTCGGACGATGTTTCCGTTGACGTAATAAATCAACAGACTTTTGGTTATTTGCATCACAGGCTAGATGGAAACCGCCTAAACCTTTAACGGCGACAATGTTGCCTTGTTGCAATAAAAGTGCGGTCTGTTTTAGCGCAGTTTCATGAGTAGCAAGCGTTTGTTCTCGATCTTGTAACCAAATATGGGGGCCGCAAACAGAACAAGCATTGGGTTGAGCATGAAAACGACGATCAGCGGGATCTTTATATTCTTTTTCACATTGTGGACAGAGCGGAAAAACAGACATCGCCGTGTTTTTTCGGTCGTAAGGAATTGCCTTGATGATGGTAAAACGCGGACCACAATGGGTACAATTGGTAAAGGGATAATGATAACGTCGATTGTTAGGATCGAATAAGTCAGCTAAACAATGTGGACAGGTAGCTGCATCAGGAATAATTTGTGTGTCCATTTGATTGTTTTCACTTTCCCGAATGGTAAAGCCCGCTACAGCGGTTGCTTCTGGCCAATCTATTGGGCGCTGAGTCATATCAGTAATTTGTGCTAGCGGTGGGAGTTTGTTTTGCAAGTCGGACAAAAATTGCTTGAGTGCATCTGCTGGTGGGGAGACAAAACGAACTAATACGCCTTGTCCATCATTATTTACATCTCCGTTTAACTTATATTGATTTGCCAGAAGCCAAACAAAAGGGCGAAATCCCACGCCCTGAACTTTTCCTTTTATGCGTAATTCAATCCCTTTCATAACGAGCTTGTCCTGTTTATTTTTGATTTAGCCCAAGAAAGTCACCAACTTCATGTTCTAACTGACTCATAGCAATTAAAGCTTCTTGAGTCTGTTTGGCCTCTTCTTCATCAATAATTGTCATGGCAAAACCAACATGAACTAACACCCATTTACCAATTAGAGGCTTTGGATCATCTTGGCAAATTAATGAAATATTAACTTCTCTTTTAACACCACACACATCGACTACAGCAAGCTGTAATGCACTGTCTGCAACTTGAATAATTTGTCCTGGAATACCTAAACACATAATCTGTCCCTAGTTGTAATATTTATGAGATAAGTAGTTTATTGTATCTCAATAAACCTACTTTAATGAGAGAATTTTATCATGTAACCCTACAAATTTGTATAGTGAGGTTAGAAGATAATAAAGGTAATATTTATTTAAAATTTATTCAGTTTTTTTTACATAAAATTATTATATTTTACGATGGTTTAACAGTTATATTACAGCAGTGAAAATCTTTTGATCTTAATCACAAATTTTCGAATTATTTCTTTAGCTTTACTTTTTCATAGGTGTATCTTTATAGGCAGAGTGGTTATTGTAAAAACGTTATTTACATACAAGGAGGGGAATGTATGAATCGTTTTGTAATCGGAGATCCGAAGGATTGCATTGGATGCAACACTTGTATGGCCGCTTGTAGTGAAGTGCATAAAGCTTTCGGATTACCGAACAAGATGACAATGCCGTAAATGCAGGCTTGCTTTATTTCTTTATTGCGCATGCCGGCACCGAAGTTCAGCCTATTCACGAATTAACGGATTTTGAAGCCCCTCGCCAAAAATTACCGAAATCGTATCGTGCAAATGGCGCAATTTATATTAATGACATCGAAAGTCTCTTTGAAGAAAAACGCTTTTTTATTGCGCCAATGCGTTTTTATTTAATGCCAACTTATCGTTCCATTGATATTGATTCCACACTTGATTTGCAATTAGCAGAAAGTTTAATTTCAAAAGAATTCTAAAAAATTGGCCGCACGTTGCGGCCTTTATTTTTGATAAGTATATTTGCTTTTTTCCAATAAAAACTCTCCTAAAACTCACCGCTCTTTTGCTTACTTCTTGCGCAAAAAAAGCAAACGTTTGCTATTATTTTTTATTACACATTGATAAATGTAAATTATCGTAAAGATTGTATTTTTAAATTGAATTTCATGACTAAGTCTGTATAATTCTTCCACTTTATTTACGCCTTACTTCTTTTATTAATTGAATAAGAGATTAAGGGGATTTTTAAACATCGTTAGAGAGATATTTATGAATAAAATCTTCCGTATCGTTTGGAGCCAAGCAACGCAATCTTGGGTGGCGGTTTCAGAATTAACCAAAGCACATAAAAAACAAAGTTCATCAAATTCACAAGGAAGTGCGGTCAAATTTTCAGGCAATTTTATTAAATCTTCAGCCATCGCCTTGGCTCTATTAAGCGGTCATTCAGCTTATGCAGCCGTTAATGCGCAGGGAACAGGATCTGGCGACAGTGTTGCTTGGGGGACATCGTCAGATGCTTCAGGAAATAATGCTGTTGCTGTGGGTAAAGAATCTAAGGCTACTCAGAACAATGCAGTAGCGGTAGGTAGAAAAGCACAAGCCACAGGAGATAGTGCAATTGCAGTGGGAATTGACTCTCAAGCATCGGGAACTCTTGCAGAGGCAATCGGTGTTGGATCTAAAGCGATTGGTAATAAATCCGTGGCAATATCCACTAGTAGTAAGGCGGAGGGAGATCGAGCCATAGCGATAGGCGATAATTCTAATACAAACGGAGCTGATACGATTGCCTTAGGTACAAATTCAAAGGCTACAAGTTTCAATACTGTAGCCCTTGGTAGAAGTACACAAGCAAGTGGACAGCGCTCAATGGCATTTGGTAATGAGGCAAAGGCTACAGCGAATGATACAATTGCTTTTGGTTCATCTAGCGAAGCAAAGAAAAATAACGATATTATCATTGGTAAAGAAGCCAAAAGCCGTGATGAAGGGGGCGGACATAGCGTTGCTGTCGGCTATAATGCAACAGCCGGCTCTAGTAAAACTGGAGCAGCTACTGATGTCACGAGAACAGGTACTAATGAAGCTGCAGGTGGCGTAGCTATTGGCGTCTCATCTTATACGGGGCTTAATAGAAATAATACAGCTATTAACTCTTCCGTAGCCATTGGTGCTGGTGCTGGTGCTGGGTATCGTGCGATTGGGGCAGACGGTTTACCGACGGGTAATGGTACCGATCCGGATGATAATGCTACCGTATTGGTGAAAGCTTTTGGCGGCACAAAAGCAACATTAAGTAATTTTAATAATTCAGGAACAGCCGCTAAAGATGGTTTCTTTTCTTTCCAAGGCGTAGATATTAATGAAGGGACAGCTTTAGGGCGTAACACCCGTGCCATCGGTGACCAATCGGTAGCTATTGGTGCGCAATCTATAGCCGGTATGGGCTCTATCGTTATTGGTGGTAATGATATTCAAGCCTATGACGGAAAGAATTATTTTAAAGCAGCAAATCCAACTAGTGGACCAGCGAATACTGTAAATGATTACGATGCGCCCACAACACCTGGCACAGGAAAAAATGGACAGCCTATTACAATTAGCAAGAAATATGAAGAACTGGTAGGTGCAGGCTTAGATAGATCTTATCGTGCTAGCTACGGTCAAGATGGTTCAACCGTAATCGGTATGCAGGCCCATTCAACTACACCATTAGGCGTGGCGATTGGTACAAACTCTATCGTTAGAAAAGGTGCCTTTGGTTCCACAGCCATCGGTTCCGGTGCGTCTATCTTGGCAAATGCGGAGGCAGCAGTCGCCATCGGTATGGGCGCGGAAGCTCAGGGTAATTATGCCGTAGCTGCCGGTACGGCTGCCCGTGCTAAAGAATCTGCGGTTGCCGTAGGTTATCAAGCCAATGCAGTGGAATCTTCCGTTGCCGTAGGTCACGAAGCAAAATCTACCAAAGAATCTGATATTGCTGTTGGTAAAGGCGCTATTGCTTCTGGTAATCAGGGGGCAATTGCCATGGGCTTGGGCACCAATGCGCAAGGTGATTCCTCTATTATGATTGGCGGCTCGAATATTTCATCGGCTGCTAATCAAAGAACAGAGTTTGAAAAAGCAACTGGCGGCATAACCGCTAAAAGCGTAACCGAGAAAATTAACGGTAAAGACGTTACCCGTAATTATACTTTTGCTGAAACAACAACGACTCCAGGAACCATCGCTGAGGCATATAAGGAGCTAACAGGCCTCGATATGGATGTATCCACCCTTGACTTTGCCGATGCGAAAAATAAAAACGGCCATGCTTCAACTTCTTTGGGTGTTCATGCATTATCAAAAGGAAATTTGGCAACGGCCATCGGTGCGGGTGCACGGGCTGATGCTATCGGTTCTCTGGCATTAGGTACCGGAGCACATGCGACTAAACAAAATGCGGTAGCAATCGGTACAGGCTCTACAACCGCGTTGGTGGGTACTCGCCAATTAAGCGTAAACTACGACAGCGACGGCAATATTGTTTCCGATAACGACAAAGACAAGATTGCTTACACATTTAAATGGGCGGGCGGTACTAATACCTCTGAAGGCGACGTCGTATCTTTCGGTAGCTCCGGTGCAGAACGTCAATTGAAAAACGTGGCAGCCGGTCGCGTGGCAGAAGATTCTACCGATGCAATCAACGGCTCTCAGTTAAACTCCATCACCAAAAAAATTGCAGCAGGTTTTAACACAAGCGGTAATGTGGTAACGGGATCTTCAGGCGAATTCACATCAAAACAAAAAAATGCAAATGTGGACTCTGCGAAAAAGGATTATGAAACTGCAATCCGTTCGGAAGATAAAGTCCAATTCCAAGTCGGTAACAACTTGAAGTTAGATCGTGATGAAACCGAAGTTGAAGTTGAAGTTCCGGATGATTTTAATAAAAACCAAAAAGTTAAAAAGAAAATCAGAAAAGCCGATTTTGCCTACAGTCTGAACCCTGTATTAACCAACCTGACCAGCGCAGAGTTTAAAGGCTCAGATACTGCGCCGACAACTAAGCTGACTAATGCAGGTGTTACTATTACTCCAGTAACAGCAGGTAAGAGCCCAGTTTCATTGACTGAAAACGGCTTAAACAACGGCGGTAATGCGATTACCGACGTAGCCGGCAATCTTGAAGGTGCGAAAACAGGTACAACTGAGCCAAAAAATAAAGCAGACAAACCGAATAATGTAGATGACATCAAAAACAACGCCGCAACCGTAGGCGATGTATTGAATGCTGGCTGGAACTTGCAAGGAAATACCACAGCAAAAGATTTTGTTACCGCCTATGACACCGTTAATTTTGTTGACGGCGACGGCACAACTGTATCTGTTGAAAATACAGACGGCAAAACCAGCAAAATCAAATACAGTGTCAATACTGGTAATGGTCTACAAAAAGATCCGACAGGAAATACTATCTCTGTTAAACCGGCAGATAAGTCTTTAGAAGTAACAAATGAAGGCGTTAAAGTAAAAGCTGCCGATAACACTCTTACAACCGATGACAAGGGTTTAAAAGTTAATACTGGCGAAATTGAACCTGTTACAACTGGAACTAATCCAGGTACTGTAAAAGTAAAAGATAATGATGCTGGAAAAATTGCTACTGTAGATTCTGTGGTAAAAGCTGTGAATAGTGCGGCGTGGATTGCTACCTCTGACAAAACAACTGCTGGTGAGTTAGGAGCAACACCTACAGATCAATCTGTGAAAGCAGGCGATAAAGTTACCTTTGAAGCAGATAAAAACATCAAGATTACACAAGCAGGTAGCAAGTTCACATTTACCACTAAAAATGATGTATCTTTCAATACTGTACAAGTAGGTGGAGAACAAGGTCCTAAATTAAGTAAAACTGATGAGGGAGACTTTAAAGTATCTGGCTCTAATGGAACAGATCCAGTGAAAGTTACGAATGTGAAATCTGGATTAGATACGTATGGTGGTAATGTACCAGGTACAACGGCTAAAAACACTGGTTTAGTTGACTTGTCTAAACCTACGACAGGAGAACCTAAAGTAAGCGACAATACTGCCGCTACTGTAGGTGATTTGCGTAACATGGGTTGGATTGTATCCTCTGACAAAACAACAGGTGCAGACGGTGCAGTTACTGCTGCAGAATACTCTGACAAAGTGAAAAACGCTAACGAAGTGAAATTCGTCGGCAAAAACGCAGCCAAAGTATCGGGTAAAACCGATCCTACGACAGGTATTCGCACTATTACCGTTGATGTAGCAGAGCCTGATGTTAAAACAGCCGAGCTTGTTTCAAGCAAAGACGGTTCTGTTATTGCCCCGTCAACTAATCCTGATCTTCAAAAAGCATTAAAAAATGCAAAAGACGAGTTGGCTGCTGCAGCAACACCTGAGCAAAAAGAAGCGGCTAAGAATAAAGTAAAAGCTGCTGAAACAGCCTTAAATAACGCTTTAGATAATAAAGGCGTTGCTACGGCTAAAAATGTTGCGGATATGATTAACAACTCTGGCTTTACGCTGAAAACATCTAAAGTTGAAGGCGGTGAAAAAGATGCTACATCTACTGGTGATGAAGTGATCAACCCGGGCAAAGCTGTTGAAATGGTGGCTGGTAAAAACTTAACCGTGAAACAGGAAGCGAACGGTAAAGTGACCTATGCAACCAAAGACGAAGTTGAGTTCAACACAGTTAAAGTAGGTAATCCTAATACTTACGTTGATAACAACGGCGAGCCGTTGGTGAAAGTAGGCGATAACTACTACAAACCAGAACAGCTTGAAAATGGTAAGCCAAAGAATGGCGAAATGCCTGTAGATCCATCTACGGTGAAAAACCAAGTTGCTCCAGTAAATATGAAAACTGAAGCAGCAACACCAGCGAATAACAATGTTGGTAAAGATGGCAATTCTACACAGCCAA
>JAGZRY010000442.1 GCA_018381425.1 Haemophilus parainfluenzae | reverse complement strand
GAATTGAGCAATAATGCATTATTATCGCTATAAAAATTCTCAAGCGTTTCATCATCAATTTGATGAATAGGTAAAGAAAGTTGCTGATTCACGGATTAACGAGTTGATTTAAAATAAAAAAGAAAGGGCTAAACTTTCATTTAACCCTTTTGTTTGGGAAGTTTTATTCTACTTCATTTTTTGCTTTTGGCAAAATCAAGTTCAGTACAATCGCGACGATAGCGCAAAGGCTGATACCTTTTAGGGAAACAACATCGCCGACGTTGACAAACATATTACCGATCCCAAAAGTCATCACCACAGAAATAATGCAAAGGTTACGAGGTTCGGTTACATCTACTTTACCTTTAATTAAGGTGCTCATCCCGACAACGGCAATTGAACCGAATACCAACATCATAATCCCGCCCATTACGATGGTCGGGATAGTAGAAAGGAATGCACCTACTTTACCACAGAAGGAAATTGCAATTGCCCATACCGCAGCCCAAGTCATAATATTTGGATTAAAGTTGCGAGTTAGCATGACAGCCCCTGTTACTTCTGCATAAGTGGTATTTGGTGGACCACCTACTAATGACGCTGCAGCCGTTGCGACACCATCACCTAATAAGGTGCGGTGTAAGCCAGGTTTTTTAAGAAAATCTTTACCTGTTACAGAACTGATTGCCATAATACCGCCAACGTGTTCAACGGCTGGTGCGATAGCAATGGGTAGCATATAAAGAATGGCTTCTAAATTAAATTCTGGTTTAGTTAATTGGGGTAATTCAAACCATTTTGCCTCTAAAACAGGTTGGAAGTTAATTAAGCCTAGGAATAGACAAACTACATAGCCAGCAACGATACCAAACATAATTGGAATCAGTTTCATCATACCTTTAGCAAATACCGCAACAGAAAGGGTGGTGACCAAGGTAATCATAGAAACCAATACAGAATGCTCATAGCTGTATGCACTGTTTTTACCTAATGCCATATCCACAGCAACGGGGGCAAGCCCCATACCAATAATGATAATTACCGGCCCCACAACAACAGGCGGAAAGATTCGTTCGAGTGCAGCACTGCCGCGTAATTTCACTAAGGTTGACAGTGCGAAATAGACGAAACCTGCACAAGCAAGTCCACCCATTGTGGTTGGGATGCCCCAAGTTTGTACGCCATATTGAATAGGCGCAATAAAGGCAAAAGAGGAGGCCAAGAAAATAGGGACTTGTTTACCAGTACAAAGTTGGAAAAGTAGTGTACCGATACCCGCGGTAAGAAGAGCTGTATTAGAATTTAATCCAGTGATTAAAGGAACTAATACTAAGGCGCCAAAGGCCACAAATAACATTTGTAAACCGACAAACGCTTGTTTGCCCATGCTTTGCACCTCAACAGGTGCGGTTGTAGTTTGATTACTCATTTAGTTTCAACTCTCGGTTTGAATTAAC
>JAGZRY010000441.1 GCA_018381425.1 Haemophilus parainfluenzae | reverse complement strand
ACTTCACCACTCAAGAAGATCACGCGCTCTTTTAATAGGCGGGAATAAATGTCGTACGAACGTTCACCACGAGAGGTTTGTTCGACAACCATAGGAATTACATTCATTTTTGCCCCTAAATATGTGCTAAAAAATCGGGCAATATTCTACCCGAAAATCAGTAAAAACAAAATGCGGTCGCTTTTCATTGAAAAAAACGACCGCACTTTTCGATGATATACCTGTGAATTTAATTCACGTTCTATCAATTATTATGCTTGTGGATTCATGATCTCATCAAATGAAGACGCTTTTTCAGTCACTTGAGCTTTAGCAAGAACGGCATCAACAGCTTGTTCTTCTAATACTACATTGCGAATGTTGTTCATTAACTCTTCATTTTTGCTGTAATATTCAACTACTTCAGCTGGTTGTTCGTAAGCAGAAGCGATATCCGAGATCATTGCTTTCGCACGTTCTTCATCCGCTTTCAATTCGTTTGATTTGATCACTTCAGAGAATAATAAACCGACTTGAACACGACGTTTTGCATCAGCTTCAAATAATTCACGTGGTAATTGTGCAGCTTGTTGTGCATTGCCACCGAAGCGTTGTGCTGCTTGGTTACGTAACACATTGATTTCTTCTTCTACTGCAGAAGCTGGAACATCAATTGGGTTTTGTTCGATTAAACCGTTGATGACTTGTTGTTTAACGCGAGAAACTAATGCGTTTTTCAATTCACGTTCCATGTTTTTACGAATTTCTGCACGTAAATCTGCCACAGTTTTGGTGTTTGGACCAAATTTAGCAACGAACTCATCTGTTAATTCAGGTAATTCCATTTCTTCTACTTTTTTCAAGGTGATCGCAAATTTTGCATCTTTACCTTTCAAGTTTTCAGAATGGTATTCCGCTGGGAAAGTCACATTGATATCGAATTGTTCACCTGCTTTGTGGCCTACGATGCCCTCTTCAAAACCAGGAATCATGCGGCCTTGACCCATGAATAGAACGAAATCAGTTGCTTTACCGCCTTCGAATTCTTCGCCATCTACTGAACCAACGAAGTCGATTGTTACGCGTGAATCTGCTTTCGCTGCAGCTTTGCTTTCAGCCCAAGTCGCTTGTTGTTTACGTAATACATCGATCATTTTATCGATATCAGCTTCAGTGATTTCAACAGTTGATTTCTCAACTTTGATGTTTTCTAAGCCTTTTAATTCAACTTCTGGGTACACTTCGAAAGTTGCAGTAAATGATAAATCTTTACCAGGTTCGAACGTTTCGATAGCGAAAGTTGGACGACCTACGATGTTGATTTTCTCAGCGATTACTGCATCAAAGAAATGACGTGGTAATAAATCGTTTAATACATCTTGACGGATTGATGCGCCAAAACGTTGTTCAATGATGTGAGCAGGCACGTGACCTTTACGGAAACCATCAACACGTACATTTTT
>JAGZRY010000030.1 GCA_018381425.1 Haemophilus parainfluenzae | reverse complement strand
GCTGAAAATAAACATCAAAAAAGAGTAGAATTGGAACAGACTGCTTTTTTATTTTAAGGAGAAAATCATGCATGAGATGTCTCTCTGTCAGAATATTATGGAAATTATTGATCAACAACAGAAAAAGCATGAAATCCATGAAGTGACAGATATTTGGCTAGAAATTGGGGCACTGTCTTGTGTCGAGCAAAGTGCGATAGAATTTTGCTTTGAAATTATGCGCAAAGATACCGTTGCTGAAAACTGTCAGTTACATTTTATTCATTTACCTGCGATTGCATGGTGCTGGCAATGTCAAAAGGAAGTTGAGATTGAAGCCTATCAAGATTGCTGTCCACATTGTCACAGTGCATGTTTACAACGTCGAAGTGGTACCGAATTTAGAGTGAAAGAAATTGCCGTAAAATAGCAAGACGTCTAAATTGGCAAATTTAACCTGATCTTTTGAATATAAAATACGCTAACTACTTGATAGTATGTATTTATCTCTCTTCAAAGAATATATTTAAGATAGAGAATATGGTATTCTAACGCATGTGAATTACCATAGATTCTAAGTATTTACAGAATAAACGAAAAATTATTGAGGTGACTTATGTGTACAACCTGTGGCTGTGGCCATCCAGACCAAGTCAGAATCGGAGAATTACCGCATGTTCATCATGATTCCAATGCGCAACATGCAACAAAACTGCCTAATTTTTCTCACTCCTCCTTCCGTATGCCAGACTCTCCACAACAAGATGAAACTCAACAACGATTGCTGAAAGTAGAGCAAGATATTCTCGGCGCAAATAATCAATTAGCCGATATGAATCGTCGTTTTTTTGCCAATCAGCATATTTTGGCACTTAATCTTGTTTCAAGTCCTGGTTCAGGCAAAACAACCTTATTGACGACTACGTTAAATGCATTAAAAAATGACTATCCTTGTTATGTGATCGAAGGGGATCAGCAAACAGAAAACGATGCGGATCGTATTCGTCAAACCGGTGTGCCGGCAATTCAAGTCAATACAGGTAAAGGATGTCACTTAGATGCACAAATGATTGGTAATGCATTAGTGAAATTGCAGCCACAGGAAAATAGTCTGATGTTTATTGAAAATGTCGGAAACCTAGTCTGCCCATCAGAATTTGATTTAGGCGAGCACGCCAAAGTGGTGATCTTATCCGTGACAGAAGGTGAAGATAAACCGCTAAAATATCCGCATATGTTTGCGGCTTCTAAATTAATGATTTTAAATAAAGTTGATTTACTGCCGTACTTAAATTTTGATGTGGAAAAATGTATTGCTTATGCAAAACAAGTGAATCCAACAATTCAGGTCATCCAATTGTCTTCTCAAAGTGGAGAAGGATTACAGCAGTGGCTAGACTGGTTAAAAGCGCAAGAACGATAGGAGCATCAAATGCAGTTTGTTGATGAGTTTCGTGATCCTGAACTGGCAAAAAGTCTGTTGCAGCGACTACAAAAAATAATGGAAAAACAACCGCACTTTACGCCAGAAAATCCGTTATATCTAATGGAGGTCTGCGGCGGACATACGCATACCATTTTTAAATTTGGACTAGATCGTCTATTACCCAAAAGTATTGAGTTTATTCACGGTCCAGGCTGCCCAGTATGTGTCTTACCGATGGGGCGAATTGATGTTTGTATTGAGATTGCTCGTCGCCCAGAAGTCATTTTTTGTACTTTCGGTGATGCCATGCGAGTACGCGGACGTTTAGGCTCATTATTAGAAGCCAAAGCACAGGGCGCAGATGTTCGAATTGTTTATTCACCGCTTGATGCATTGAATATCGCATCAAATAATCCAGACAAAAAAGTGGTGTTCTTTTCACTTGGTTTTGAAACGACTATGCCAAGTGCCGCAATTACCTTGCAACAAGCGAAAAAACAACAGGTAAAAAACTTTTTTGTGGTATGCCAAAATATTACTATCATCCCGACATTACACAGCTTATTGTCGCAAGGACAAGTCAAAATTGACGGCTTTATTGCGCCCGGTCATGTCAGCATGGTAATTGGTTCTGAACCTTACCAAGAATTGTGTGACACCTATCATAAGCCTTTTGTGATCACTGGTTTTGAACCTTTAGATATCCTACAAGCAATTTTAATGTTGGTAACACAGATTGCTGAACAACGCTGTGAAGTGGAAAACCAGTATAAACGCATTGTACACCAGCATGGCAATATGTTGGCTCAACAGGCAATCAGTGAAGTATTCCGCTTGAAAGCCAGCAGCGAATGGCGTGGATTGGGCGAAATTGCAGAGTCTGGCGTAGAACTGACAGATGATTATCAATGCTTTGATGCAGAAGCGTATTTTGCTTGTCAGCCACACCAAGTTGCTGATGATCCAGATTCTCGCTGTGGTGATGTATTAATCGGCAAATGTAAGCCGGCTGATTGCCCATTATTTGCTAAAAAATGTAATCCAGACAATGCTTATGGTGCGTTGATGGTGTCTTCCGAAGGGGCATGTGCGGCCTATTATCAATACAGACGGGAATAAAACAATGACTGATTTTATTACAATGGCACACGGAAATGGTGGTGCCACAATGCAAGAGTTGATCCGCGATTATTTTGTCGAGGCATTTGATAACCCAATACTTTCACAAGGCGAAGATCAGGCTCGCATTGCTTTACAAGAGTTGAATGCTTTAGGTGGGACTCTGTCATTTTCTACCGATAGTTTTGTGATTGATCCGATTTTTTTCCCGGGTGGTGACATTGGTAAACTCGCCGTGTGTGGTACCGCTAACGATGTAGCGGTATGTGGTGCCGTACCAAAATATTTATCCTGTGGGTTTATTCTGGAAGAAGGCTTACCATTAGAAACTTTAAAAAAATTGATTCAATCTATGGCAAAAGCCTGCCAGTCAGCCGGTATTCAAGTGGTAACCGGTGATACCAAAGTGGTACAAAAAGGCGCGATAGATAAAGTGTTTATCAATACGGCAGGCATTGGTGTGATTCCAAACGGACTCGACTGGGGTGTACATCGCATTCAACCAGGTGATCAGATTATCGTGAGTGGTACTTTGGGTGATCATGGTGCAACCATTTTGAATTTACGCGAAAATCTTGGTATTCAAACGGACTTACGCAGTGATTGTGCTGTGCTTGCCCCGCTTATTGATTGTATTCGTCCGATTGAAGGGGTGAAAGCCGTGCGCGATGCGACCCGTGGTGGTGTGAATGCAGTACTGCATGAATTTGCACAGGCTCAGAAAGTAGGGATTCAAATTGATGAAACGGTATTACCAATTCGTCAGGAAGTACGCGGTATTTGCGAATTACTCGGTTTAGATGCGTTAAATTTTGCTAATGAAGGTAAATTAGTGATTGTGGCGGATAAAGAAAAAACAGCTGAAATTCTGACCGCGCTTCGTTGCCATCCATTAGGTGAAAATGCGGCCGTAATCGGCGAGGTAACGACTGATGGCAAAGTTCGTGCTGTTGGGCTTTTCGGTCAAAGTCGCTTGTTAGACTTACCGCGTAACGAACCTTTACCACGAATCTGTTAAGCAAAAACCGGTTTAATGTTAAATTAAACCGGTTTTAGTTTGTGAATTGATATGTGCGAGAAGGGTAGTTATTTTTTCCAAATAACGTGGAATTCACGATCTTCTTCTCGGTGTGAAATTAAGAATTTTGCAAACACATCATCCATTTCATCTTTCTCATTCACTAATCCCACCCAAACTTCGGCAAAAGCGTCAGGATCGATTAATACCCCAATTTCTTGTTCCCAGTCATCTGCAGTTTCGACAAACTCGACCGCACCACGATCTTCAAATTGCAGGTTGAATAGCATAATATCTGCAGGATCGAGATTTTCGCCCGCCATTTCTAAGAAAATATCATAAGCAAGATCAATCGCAGCATCGGGATCAAGTTTTTGAATATCAGTTGTCATTGGGTTTTCCTTCATCAAGTAAATTGCACTTAATTCTTGGCATTTACTTTATAATAAATTGATAAGATACTCCACTAAGTCAACTACTTTAGTAGATGGATTATCTGTATATGTTTTTTGAGCTGACATATTTACCCTTTTGGCATTAGATATTGCGAATGATGTGTTATTTTTAATAATATCAAAAACGCCAGTATTTTTCTCATATTGAGGAATATACTGTTTTAAATCATCAATAAGATTATCAGCTACAGATTTACAGAGTGTTGGGTAATAAGGTTTTGTTGTGTAGGTGAAATGCAACAAAATCCAATACTCAAAACAAGGAACGGATGTAATAGCAAAGAATATATTTTTAGGCTGTGAATTTTCCAATTCCTTAATCGCAGATTGATAAGTAGCGTGTTGATCTTTATCAAAAACACAGTAAACCCTATCAAAAGAATTTCCCTCACGCTTAGCCTCTTTATATCGTGCTTTAGCATGTTTTATAATGGTCATAGGATCCGAGCCAGATGAGTTACAGACTTCTATATTTGCAGTATGTAGTTTATATTCTTCTCTTAGTGCTTTAAAATATAAAGGCTCTGTTTTAGCTCCTTCGCATACAATTAATACTCTGTCATAAGGTTTTCTAGTTCCAATTTTTCGTTGTTTTTGTTTTAGTGTTTTAGCCTTTATTTTTTTGTGTAGGTCATCACTGCCCATTTATTTTTCTCCGGTAAATGTGCTAATAAATGGTAGAGCTCCATATCTACCTGAAAGATAACCTAATTCTAAATTTTCTTTACCTTTTTTGGGACTAAAATCAGATAAAGGATATAGAATGGATGATTGTTTTTTTGATCGCTCACAAAACCAAATTTGATCTCTACGAAATAGATCCTGAGTCAGAATTGATGTTTCATGGGTACTGAAAATCAACTGGGCATTCTTAGGATTAGTCTCCTGATTATGGAATAATTTAACTAAGAATTGAACTAGTTTAGGATGTAAATTTACATTCAATTCATCAATACATAAAACATCCCCATGTCTAAGTACATCTAAGATTGGTCCTGCAAAAGAAAAGAATTTTTGGGTACCATCGGATTCATCATGAAAACTAAATGGAACTGGATTTCCGTTATTATCAATATGAATTGTTTCTAACTTTAATCCTTTTTCTCCTTTAAGGTTTTGTGTTAAAAAATCTTTCAGTGGTTCAGGCATATCTGCAGGTAATTCTGAAACATTAAATTCTCTTTTTTCAACTTTAATATCTGAAATATGGAAATCAGCAGTTTTTAGAAATTTCAAAATTTCATCTTTTCTCTTATCTTCACATAAATTGGCGGTGAAAATTGGAGCAAAACCATCAGAATTAGCAAAATGCAAGGTATTGTTGAACCAATTAAAGATGGGTTTTAATTGTTCACTGTTTAATTGAACAGCTGTTGCTAAAAATAAAGCGTTCTCGCGAGTAGATTGTAACCAAACTTGTTTTGAACCTAATAAAAATGAACTAAATTTCCAATTATATGATTGAGTTTCTTTATTCCAAATTCTCTCAAACCATTTTTGTGCATGACCTTTAGGGTAAGCAAAAAGCCACTCAGAATAGATTCGAGTTGTTGAAGAGCTAAAACCATACTGGTAACGTACATCATCAACAATAAATGTAATTTCAAATTCTGTTGGTTGGTTAATTGTAGAATGATCTAACTTGAATTGAACAACTGGAAGTTTATCTCCATGCTGATAATTTCCTGTAATCATTTGTTTCATAGTTAATAATGCTTTTAGAAAATTTGATTTTCCACTAGCGTTAGCCCCATAAATAGCAATTGTTTTTAGAAGACTAAAGTTATAGTTAATGCTGAAGGCATTACTTGCTTGCTCATCGCTTTTACTTTTAATTAGACTGAAAATTTGCTGTTCGTTGAATGAACGAAAGTTTTTAACGCTGAAGTCAATAAGCATAACCTTTCCTTTTTTAATGGTATTTTTGGAATGTTTTTCCAAAAATACCATTAAAAACTACTTTTTTCAAGGAAATAATTATTTATCTTTAGGAGTTGATAGCGAAAGTATAAAGCTAATTATAGGTCTCAATTGTGAGAAAAGAGCAACTTTTATAAGACTATTCGATTTTATAAAATCTATGGTAGAGATGTTTTACATAGATGGTCAATAAAATTGGCAAGAATTTAGGAAAATAGGTTTAATTTAGAAATAGACGCTCTTAATCTGGTTAAAGGGAATAAGAGCATCAAGAGTTTTACTATACTAAGATTTAATTTAGGTATAGAACTGATATATAACACAGAAATTTATCATTATTTTTGACCGCACTTATTTTTAGTTGCCGTAACTAGCCCGTATTTCGCATACCTGCAGCAATACCTGTGATGGTAATCATCAGGGCTTGTTCTACATCAGGGCCTGGGTTTTCAGGCGATTCACGGAAACGACGGAGTAGTTCCACTTGAAGGAGATTGAGTGGATCCGTATAAACATTACGTAACGCAATAGAATCTGCGATCCACGGCAAGTCCGCCATTAATTCATCTTTGTGAGAAAGCGAAAGCACGGTTTTAATATCTGCATTGAGTTGATTACGCAGATTCTCACCTAAGTACCAAAGCTCTTTTTTCACTAAGTTATGATCATACTGCTCAGAAAGCCAAGTATCGGTTTTACTGAACACCATTTCTAACATACCTACACGAGTAGAGAAGAATGGCCACGCTTTACACATTTCTTCAATGATATGACCTTTGCCTTCATCTACAATTTTTTGAATTGCCGCACCCGCACCCAGCCATGCTGGTAGCATTAAACGGTTTTGCATCCAAGCAAAAATCCATGGAATGGCACGTAAGCTTTCTACGCCACCATTTGGATTACGTTTTGCAGGGCGAGATCCAAGTGGTAGTTTAGACAGTTCTTGTTCCGGTGTAGCACTGCGGAAATAAGGCACGAAGTCTTTATCACCACGAACAACACGACGGTAAATGTCACATGAAGTAGCGGAAAGCTCATCCATGACCGCACGCCATTCTGCTTTTGGTTCTGGTGGTGGAAGTAAGTTTGCTTCTAAAATTGCACTCGCGTAAAGATCAAAGGTTTCAACAGCAACTTCAGGTAAACCAAGTTTAAAGCGGATCATTTCCCCTTGTTCAGTCACACGTAAACCATTTTTGAGTGAACGTGGAGGTTGAGAAAGTAATGCCGCATGTGCAGGTGCACCACCACGACCGATTGTACCACCACGGCCATGGAATAAAGTGAGTTCAATACCCAGTTCTTCGGTTAAATTGACTAATGCTTCTTGTGCACGATATTGTGCCCATGAAGCTGCCATCATTCCCGCATCTTTGGCTGAGTCAGAATAACCAATCATCACCATTTGATGATTGTTAATCACGCCACGATACCAACCAATATTAAACAATTGACGCATGACACCTTCAGAGGCATCTAAGTCATCTAAGGTTTCAAAAAGTGGTACGACAGTAATGTGATAAGGCACGCCCGCTTCTTTTAATAATAAATGCACAGCAAGCACATCAGAGGCACTTCTTGCCATGGAAATAATATAGCAAGCAATTACGCCTTGTTTTTGTTGTGCAATGACTTTGCAAGTCTCTAAAATTTCTTGGGTTTCTGCAGACGGCTCCCAATGGGTTGGAATTAATGGACGGCGAGAATTTAATTCACGTACCAAGAAAGATTGTTTTTCAGCTTCGCTCCATTGTGCATAATCACCAATGCCAAGATAACGGGTGATTTCAGCAATCGCATCAGTATGACGCGTGCTTTCTTGACGGATATCCATTTGTGAAAGCGTGACACCAAAACAGCGAATGCGATGCAAAATATCCAATAAGGAACCATTGGCGATAATCCGCATGCCACACGCCATTAATGATTGATAGCAATCATAGAGCGGTTCCCAAAGTTGATTATCTTCCATAATAATATCCGCTTGGCTTACGCGTGGCGGACGATTTGCCATACAATCCTCAAAGTAATCAAGAGTCGCGATAAGTTTTTCTCGAAGTTGTTTGACCATAAAACGATAAGGCTCTAAATGCTCACCATATTTTGCGGTAAATTCTGGCGTGCATTTCACCATAGATAATTCATCGGCAAGAGATTTGATGTCATTTAAGAATAAATCCGCTGCTTTCCAACGAGCAAGATAGAGCACTTGTTGGGTGATTTTTGAGGTGACAAACGGGTTACCATCACGGTCTCCCCCCATCCAAGAAGAAATTCTGACAGGGCGTAAGCCCACTGGTAAATCGTAGCCCAAAAACTCACGAGCATGTTCATTTAATTGACGTAAGAATTTTGGTACACCTTGCCATAGGCTATTTTCAATCATGGCAAATCCCCATTTTGCTTCATCAAATGGCGTAGGGCGAATGGTACGGATTTCATTGGTATGCCAAGCTTCAGCAATCAAACGAAGCAATAAGCGTTCAATAACGCTGCGTTCTTTAGCTGTTAAGTCATCATGCTCTAATTTATTTAAGCATTTATTGATTTCAACGTGTTTATGCACTAAAGAACGACGCGTAGTTTCGGTTGGGTGTGCGGTTAATACTAGCTCAATGAGCAAGTTTTCAACGGTTTTGTAAACTTCTTCTTTTGAAACATTTAATGCTTTTAAGCGTTGAAATAAAGCACTTAGTGAACGATTAGAAGATTGTAAATCTTTATGTTGGCGAGAGACGGTTTGGTATTGTTCAGCAATATTTGTTAAGTTAAGAAAATGGCTGAATGCACGCGCTACAGGAATAATATTTTCATTTGAAATGGTGGAAAGAGTATCCAACAATGTTTTACGCGCTTGGCTATCGCCCGCTCGAGATTGTTTGGATAATTGGCGAACATTTTCAATTAAGGTAAGAATGTCTTCGCCTTGCGCATCATTAATGGTTTCTCCAAGAAAACGCCCTAACATATTAATGTTATGACGGAGAGTGCGATATTCATCAGTCATATAAACTCCGATAAAGAAAAAAATAAAACTAGGAGAGATATAATCAAAAATATGTATCGGGATCAAATGCTATACGTCGAAAACTTGCATTAAATCAAAAAAGGCTAAAATAAGTAAAAAATGACCGCACTTTTTTAGATAAAATTCAAAGTACGGTCAAAAAGTTTAATGTTTATTTAAGGTTGCGAACTGATTTGCGAATGACGAGTTCAGGATGGATCGCAATTCGGTGTTTTTCGTGATTCTCATTATCTTTATTTGCAATACGCTCAAATAAAAGATTAACCGCTTGTGCACCTAGACGAGATTTCGATTGGTGAATTGTGGTGAGTGGCGGTGCATAGAAACGTGATGAGTGAATATTATCATAGCCAATAATCGAGATATCATCAGGTACGCGCAAACCTTTTTCCGTAATCGCAGAGATTGCCCCTAATGCCATCACGTCATTACAACAGAATACGGCAGTAGGCAGGTTGTCTTGTACGAGAATTTTATTCATACACTCGTAACCATCTTCAGGCTCGAAGAAACCTTCCATAATCCAATTTTTATGAATTGGCAGATTGGCTTCATTCATGGCTTTCACAAAACCTTCATAACGCGTTCTTGCGGTAGTTTTATCCAATTCCCCCGCAATAAGACCAATAGCTTTATGGCCACAATCAATTAAATGCTTAGTTGCAATATAACCGCCCGTAAAGCTGTTATCTTCAATGATATCGGTATCAGCATTAGGGCCCCAATCCATTACCACCATAGGTACGGAAGAGAAACCTGAAAGCACATCAAGTGAATGTTGCGTATATTCAGAACACATCACCAATAAACCATCAACACGTTTTTTGGCGAGCATTTCGACGTGATTTTTAATTTTTTCAGGATCATTTTGTGTATTACACAAAAAAAGTGAATAACCTTGACGATAACAATGATCTTCAACGGCATGAATGATTTCAGCAAAATAAGGGGATTCACTGGTGGTCACAATCATCCCAATGGATTTTGTCGTGTTGACTTTCAAACTCCGAGCAACAGCACTTGGTGAGTATTTCAAGCTTTTAATGGCTTGCATCACCGCCTCTTCGGTTTCTTTTGCTACAAAACGGGTTTTATTAATTACGTGTGAAACAGTGGTGGTGGAAACGCCAGCCATTTTTGCGACATCTTTAATTGTTGCCATAATTTTGCCTCTGGAGAATTTTTCCCATTATAAAGACTGTCACCAAATAGGTTAAGTAAATTATAAAAAATTTTTGAAAAAACGCGCTTTATTGTTAGAATGGGGTATCTTTAACTAAACAAGTGGGAAATTTAAATGAGTGATTTTGGTTATGCAATGTTAGCTGTAGTGCTTTCTTTAAGTGTTGTGGTTGGTTTAGCAGTTGCAATTTTCTAATCGAAAGAAAAACATATTTAGGATTAACCGCGCTTTAAGCAATTAAAGTGCGGTTATTTTTTTGGTTGTTTTTTGTCTCTGAGCTAAAAGCAATGCCAACAGACTATTTCTTTAGTATAATTTGCAACTATTTTCGTTTGTTGCAATCAAAATAACGCAAAAACTAAATTGAGATAATTATGAATAAATATTTGATTTCACTAGATAAAGATGTTCAGCGTCGTGAGTTGTTTTTTGCTCAACCAGATACCGCTGATTTTGCTGTATTTTCAGCGATTAATACTATGCAAAAAGAATGGGAAGAATTGGCTGAAGTGTTCAATCCAACGAAGTTTGAACAGCATTATGGACGCAACGTCACAAAAGGCGAAATTGGTTGTACATTAAGCCATTTAGCGGTTTATCGCCAGATCGTAGAAGATCAAAATGTGACGGAAAATGACTATGCGTTAGTCTGTGAAGATGATGCGTTATTTAATGCTAATTTATCGCCAAAAACGATCGCACTTTTAACCGAAAAATGCGATGCGGATATTGTATTAATCGGGCAATCAAAAATTGCGGAATTTGATGATGTGGAATTGGAAATTAATTATCCGACAACCTTCTCATTTTTACGTCAAACAGTTGGTGATGTCACCGTAGCTTATCCATATAAAAGTTATTTTGCAGGCACGGTAGCATACTTAATTAAAAAATCAGCGGCACGTGCATTTTTAAACCAACTCGAACAAGAAAAACCGTTTTGGCTTGCTGATGATTTCTTATTATTTGAAACCCAATTCCAGATTAATAACAATGTAGTTCGTCCACTTGTGGCGATTGAAAATCCACAATTAGTGAGTAATTTGGAAGCGATTCGTGGTTCAAAATCCAATAATTTAGTGAAGAAATTAATTAAATATCCGCTCAAAAAAATCTTAGCGGTGAAAAAGAATTTAGGAAAATAACGTAAAAATGACCGCACTTTTTAACCTTTTTTATCTTTACGATCCTTGGCTATTTCATGTTGTACGAATGTCATTCGTCGCGGGTTTAGCAGCATTGGCTGTACTGGCTTATCAATACCTTAAAAAACAGAAACCCCAAGGTATCACTGTGCCATTGGATAGTTTAGCCGTTATCATTGGGCTGATTGCATTTAGCGTGATTCCGCTTTTAGTCAATGGTACACGAGATTTTTCCGTCATCATTATGTATGTGAAAGCGCTGATTTTATTTATCTTTGGTGTGGGACTTTATAATGCTTTCTATGCCAATGTAAATGGTCAACAGAACGTGGTGCGTGATTTACAACTTGGTGTGGTAGTGCAGTTTGCTGTTGGTATGATTGGCTTACTCGGTGTATCATTTATGATTGATTTCTTGCTTTCAACCAATGCGGTGTTGCCCGCACGTTTTTATGGTTCAGAGCAGGAATATCGCTTATATAACATCACCGCAACCGCCTTTTTCCAACTGAGTTTATTCTATTTGATGCTGTTGCATTTCTTACTGGCTTACAACGCTAAACATAATACACTTCCAAGTATTTTAGTGTTTTTTATGCTATGTATCGGATTAATTTCAGGACGTACATTCCTTCTGTTATCGGTTGTGAGCATTTTAGTGTATTTCAAATGGCGTTATGTTCCATCACTCATTGCATTTGCTATTTTGGTATTGTTATTGGCGTATTTCTTACCAGAAAATCCTTATGTGGCACATGCTTTAGAACCGGTGATCAATTTATTACACGGTGCAGGATTTGTCAGTTCGTCAACGGATACATTGATGAAAAACCACCTGTTCATGCCAACGCTTAAACAGTTTATTTATGGTGATGGCATGTATATGACAGGGCAGTTGGAAGTCGGCCGTTATTATGGTCATACGGATTCCGGTTTCTTACGTCAGATTCTTTATGGTGGCGTATCTTATGCCTTAGTGTGTTTTGCCGTGACATTCTATTTTGTGCGCAAAGTAGCGTTAAATTGGTTTGATGGCAGCTGGAAATTTATTCTTTCTGCCTTTGTGATTTTGGCATTTTGTAACATCAAAGCAGACACCTTTGCTTTCCCTGGCATTATGTTCGTGATGTTGATGTTCTTATCGCTTTTTGGCACTCACGGTAAACAACTTATTTTATTTAAACAAAAGGAGCCGAAAGATGTTTAGTATCATCGTGCCTTCTTATAATCGAAAAGAAGAAATTCCTGCGTTATTGGAAAGTTTAACCAAACAAACCACCTATAATTTTGATGTGGTGATTGTGGA
>JAGZRY010000440.1 GCA_018381425.1 Haemophilus parainfluenzae | reverse complement strand
AGAAAAAATAATGGACTCAAGACGTAGCCTATTAGTGCTTGCACTACTCTTTATTTCTTTCCTTGTTTATCAGCAATGGCAACTTGATAAAAATCCACCGGTTCAGCAACAGACCACGGAACAAACAACAACCGCCTCTTCTGATGTACCGGCAAGTTCTTCTTCATCTGCCGAAGAAGTAGTGGCAGACTCACAAACCAAAGGTCGTATTATTACATTAGAAAATGATGTATTCCGTTTGAAAGTGGATACATTAGGTGGTGATGTAATCAGTTCTGAATTATTAAAATATGATGCAGAATTAGATTCCAAAGAACCTTTCGTTTTATTAAAAGATATAAACGAGCATGTTTACATTGCACAAAGCGGCTTAATCGGTAAAAACGGGATCGATACAAAAGCAGGTCGTGCACAATATCAAGTTACGGGTGATAATTTCAAATTAGCAGAAGGTCAAAATGAACTTTCTGTGCCATTAACATTTGAAAAAGACGGTGTTACTTATCGTAAAATCTTTGTATTAAAACGCGATAGCTACGATGTAGGTGTTAACTTTGAAATTGTGAACCAAAGTGGTAGTGCAATTGAAGTTGAACCTTATGGCCAATTAAAACATACATTAGTTGAAAGCAGCGGTAACGTGGCAATGCCTACTTATACCGGTGGTGCGTATTCTTCTTCTGAAACAAATTACAAAAAATACAGCTTCAGCGATATGAAAGACAAAAATCTTTCTATCGATACCAAAGCAGGTTGGGTTGCTGTTTTACAACACTATTTCGTATCAGCTTGGATCCCAAATCAAGATGTAAATAACCAACTTTATAGTATTACAGACAGCAAAAATAACGTTGCGTCTATTGGTTATCGTGGTCCAGTAGTATCTGTTCCAGCGGGTACAACAGAAAAAATTACCAGCTCATTATGGACAGGTCCAAAATTACAAAACAAAATGGCTGAAGTGGCTAACCACTTAGACTTGACTGTAGATTACGGTTGGGCATGGTTTATCGCGAAACCATTATTCTGGTTATTAACTTTCATTCAAAGTATTGTATCTAACTGGGGTGTGGCAATTATTTGCGTAACTTTAGTAGTTAAAGCGATTTTATATCCGCTTACAAAAGCACAATATACTTCTATGGCGAAAATGCGTATGTTGCAACCGAAAATGCAAGAAATGCGCGAACGTTTTGGTGATGATCGCCAACGTATGAGCCAAGAAATGATGAAACTTTACAAAGAAGAAAAAGTAAATCCACTTGGCGGTTGCTTACCATTAATCCTTCAAATGCCAATTTTTATCGCATTATACTGGACGTTTATGGAAGCGGTTGAACTGCGTCATGCACCATTCTTTGGTTGGATTCAAGATTTATCGGCACAAGACCCTTACTACATTCTCCCAATCTTAATGGGCGGATCAATGTTCTTGTTACAAAAAATGTCA
>JAGZRY010000439.1 GCA_018381425.1 Haemophilus parainfluenzae | reverse complement strand
GAAGCGGATCGCCTGGCATTAATACAACATCTGCAAATGCGCCTTCAGGAGCGTTAATATGTGGAGTCATTGTTTTTTCCTCTTGTTGATAAATAAAAAATCATTTAAGCAAACGTTTTCGCCTGCTTTAAAGTACAACACCACGAATAATTCGTGGTGTTGAGAGATAAAGTGCGGTCAAATTTCACCACATTTTAATTACATTGCTACGCCGCTTAACTCGATGAATAAACCTGCGATAGTTGCACTCATTAAGTTAGCTAATGTACCTGCAACAACTGCTTTTAAACCTAAGCGAGCCACATCACCACGACGATTTGGTGCCATACCACCGATACCACCGATTAAGATTGCGATAGAGCTGAAGTTAGCGAAGCCACATAATGCGAAAGTGATGATTGCCTTAGTTTTTTCACTTAACACAACTGCAGCGTCCGGTTGTAAATATTTCGCGAACTCTAAGTAACCTACGAATTCGTTCACGGCTAATTTCATACCAATCATTTGACCCGCAATTGCAGATTCATCCCAAGATACACCGATTAAGTAGGCTAATGGTTTGAAGATCCAACCAAAGATTGATTGTAACGTTAAATCACCGTAACCGAACCAACCGCCTACGCCACCTAAGATACCATTAATTAAAGCGATTAAACCCACGAATGCGATTAACATTGCACCTACGTTTAACGCTAATTGCATACCGGCACTCGCACCGCCTGCCATTGCTTCAAGCACGTTAGTCGGTTTTTCGCTATCATCCGTTTCAGGTTGTTTATCGTTAAATTGTTCAGTTTGTGGGAATAAAATTTTCGCAAATAATAAACCTGCTGGTGCAGCCATGAAAGATGCTGCGATTAAGTAAGTCAACGGCACGCCCATTCCTGCGTAACCCGCCATTACTGAACCCGCGATAGAGGCTGTACCACCCGCCATGATGGCGAATAATTCAGATTGGGTCATGTTTTTAATGTAAGGACGAACCACTAACGGTGCTTCTGTTTGACCTACGAAGATGTTCGCTGCAGCAGACATAGATTCTGCTTTTGATGTACCTAATGCTGCTTGTAATGCACCACCAATCACTTTGATGACGACTTGCATGATGCCTAAGTAATAAAGCACAGAAATTAAACCGGAGAAAAAGACGATGATTGGTAAAACTTTCACTGCAAAGATAAAGCCGACATTTGAAGGATCCGCTAAGCCACCAAAGACGAAGTTAATCCCTTCATTACCATAGGCAATAACATTTGACACACCATTTGCTGTCGCTTGTAATGCATCTCGACCAAACGGCACATACAAAATAAGGGCCGCAAATCCGATTTGGATCGCCAAAGCCCCTAACACAGTACGTAAATTAATCGCCTTACGATTATTTGAAAATAATACGGCAATGATCAGTAATACGACAATGCCTAAAACGCTACCTAAAATACCCATTTTT
>JAGZRY010000438.1 GCA_018381425.1 Haemophilus parainfluenzae | reverse complement strand
ATTCGGTATTTTAGTTGGTGCACTCATGAATGGCTGTATCAGCGGTCTTTATACCTTAAACCCACTTACTTATGATGCCGATATTCGTAGCACCGGTGTGGGCTGGTCAATTGGTATTGGTCGTATTGGTGCGATTCTTGCTCCAACGATTGCCGGTCAATTATTAGATATGGGTTGGGATAAACAGAGTTTATATGTTGGTATTGGCTTTGTTATGTTGATCTCAACAGTCGCTCTCTTTTTCTTAAAGAGCCGCACAGAAATTAAAGCATAATCTTTTAAAAAATGACAAAAGGCGTGTTCAACACGCCTTTTTTATTGCTTGATAAAGTGCTCATCCATAGCCTTCAGATCAGAAAGATTCTCAAGTTATTTTATGTAACATTTTCTTCTAAAAATCCTTTGTGATCCATCTTGAATTTCAACGCATTATGGTGTTAAATCTACACACATTATAAGGTTATAAAAAATATAAAAATAAGCTGTAGGAATTTATGTGCCAATTACTCGGAATGAACTGCAATACGCCGACGGATATTGTCTTTTCTTTTGAAGGTTTCCGTCGTCGTGCTGGTCTTACTGATTGCCATTCCGATGGCTTCGGTATCGCTTTTTTTGAAGGTCGTGGTGTGCGTATTTTTCGCGATAACCACGCTGCATCTCAATCCCCGATTGCGGATTGTGTCAAACAATACAACATTAAATCACTCAATGTGATTGCCCACATTCGCAAGGCAACACAAGGCGGTGTAACCATTGAAAACACCCATCCCTTTATTCGTGAAATTTGGGGACAAAACTGGGTCTTTGCTCACAACGGTAATTTAAAAAACTTACCGGATATGTCTGAAAGTTTCTGCCAGCCTATTGGCTCAACTGATTCAGAAACGGCATTTTGTTATATGGCGGAATATTTGAAAAATCGCTTCCGTCGTAAACCGTCTGAAATGGAAATTTTTAAAGCTATTCAAGACATTACTAAAGAGCTCTCACAAAAAGGCACCTTTAACTTCATTCTTTCAAACGGAGAATGGATGATTGCCCACTGCTCAACCAATTTGCATTACTTAACACGTAAAGCCCCTTTTGGAAAAGCACATCGAATTGACGATGATGGGGTCATCGATTTTAATGATTATGCGAAAGATGGCGACAAAGTCACGATCATTACGACTTTTCCACTCACCAAGGATGAACCTTGGGTCAAAATGGAACATGGTGGTTTTGTTTTCTTCAAAGAAGGGGACAAAATTGCTGAGGTCGTCGGTGTGGCTAAAGAAATGGAAGATGATGGTACATTAGGCAATCGCGCAGCAGCCTAATAACAAATCACAATAAAAAGTGCGGTCAAAAACATCAGAGATTTTGATCTGCACCCCAAAAGTTGGACTCAACAAACCAACAATTGAGGTGCAGATTTTTTTATGGGTAAACACTACACAATCGAATTTAAATTACAG
>JAGZRY010000029.1 GCA_018381425.1 Haemophilus parainfluenzae | reverse complement strand
TTTTCGCATTTTAATAAATAGTTATTCATTTTTTACTCTTTTTAACCGCACTTTAGCAGCAAATCATCTCATTAAAAACTTGCGCGAGTCTATCACACTTTTCCCTGAGCTTAAATTTCAATGCGCCCAAAGTATTCAAATCCCGTTTCAGAAAAATATTTTTTAAGATAACCCTTTAAATAATCTTGCGTCTCTTGACTAATGATAGGATCGTATTCTGGATAACCGTTATACATTACGCTTAGCACTGACACCCCATGAGAACGGCAAGCCTCTAAACTTAATAATGTGTGGTTGATGCTACCTAATTTTCCCGATGTCACTAAAATCAAAGGGTAATTGTTTGACTGGATATAATCTAACGTTGTCGCCTCTTCGCAATAGGGCACCATTAATCCACCCGCCCCCTCCAACAATACATAATCATATTTTTCTGCCAAAAGTGCGGTGGATTTTTCAATAATTTTTTCATTAATTTCTCGCCCCTCGAGCTTTGCAGCTAAATGAGGAGAACAAGGATATTCAAAAAGATAAGGGCAGGTATCGCCTTGTAAATCCTCTGCTGTCAAATCAATGCCTTGAATCTTTCGATGTACAAGCAAATCATCAGCAATATTTTTACAGCCTGTTTGAATCATTTTTTGTGTAATAACGGAAAAGCCTTGTTCCATCAACTTTTTAGCATAAATGCCTGTTGCAACCGTTTTACCTACATCGGTATCAATGCCCGATACAAAAATAACCTTGCCCATAAATACGCCTTACTAATTTCCAGCACGAGAATAACGTGCGATAAAAAACAATGGATGATAAGTTAACCGCACTTTACCCGATGGCAAACTAAAAGCCTGTAAGTAATCATCAATAAATTTGTTGAGATTTTTTCTTGTCCAATTTTTCTGGTTAGTCGCTGTTACACCTGTATATTTCAGATGTTTGAGAACATCTAATGGCGTATCAAACTCTAGTATTACATTAACATCGTCATGCCATAAAAGATCAAAATCATTGGCTAACCAATTTTGCCATTGAGATAAATTCGGATAACTTAACCCCACATTCGTCATTTGGCGAATCTCTTTTAAATTATCTTCACCAAAGCTCGTAATCGCCAATAAACCATTAGGTTTCAATCCTGTTTTACAATGGGAAATAAAATTAACAGGATGATGGAACCACTGTACCGCTGATGCACTTGCAATCAAGTCAAATTGTCGTTGAAAAGGAAAGATCTCTGCATCACCACAATAAAAATCAAAGGGTTGAATCAGTTTTTCAGCGAGTAGAGAGTGCACATCGCACAAATCATTAAATAACCAATAATTCGCTGAAATCTGTTTTTGCAACAATGAACTCAACATACCAGACCCGCAACCGAGTTCCAAAACGCTATTTAGTGACCCATTTGGTAAATAGTCTTGCAAATGCATCATTAACTTAATATTCATTTTTTGTTGAATTAACGCATGTTCATCATAGCTATTTAAGGCTTTCTGGAAGGCGTGTTGAATGCGTGATTTATCTACGGAAGTTAATGATTCCATAATGCCGACCAGTGGATAAATCTTGAAAATACATAATGCTCACCCTCTATTTCCTGAACGGCACAACGGGATGCCCAATATTGGTGCTGATTAGCTGGCATAAAAATTTTATCGCAAGAACTAACCCATGCATTTGTCCAGTGAATAAGATCTGTGCGTTTATCCTGCTGAATCATCGCAAAAAGTGCGGTGAGTTCTTGATGAATTTCGTTAAATGGTCGTGCAGGAAATTGCTGATAACGTTCAAAAGATACTTTGTCACCACAGATTCTACGCTCAAACTTTGTACGGGTATTTTCTGCGAGATTATCTAGAGTACCTTTAAAAATAGCGTAGGGAATACCGAAGCTATCATCACAAGGTAAACCTGTACCATTCACTGCTGTGGAAGATTGTAAGGTGATTCCTTCTTGTAATACTCTTTCTGCCACCCAAACACCCATTGACCATGCCACTACACGAATTTGCTGATAGGCTGAAAAATCAAAATCTAACGTCAAATCTTGATAATCGTAGCAAATTAATAAATTATGATTTGTTGGCAAAATCAAATGAGCTACCGCATCAAGAGGTGTCCCCCAGCCAGCAAAATAAACTATTAAATGCTCACCTTGATGATCATAAAATTTCGTTTTCACATTATTTCCTTATAAGCATGCCACAAACTGTTTTACTTCATCCATTGTCATATCTGCCGTCAAAGACAATCGTATTCTGGATGTACCTTTTGGTACGGTTGGTGGTCTAATCGGCAAGCAATAATAACCTTGCTCTTGCAGAACTTTCGCTTTGGCAAGAGTTGCTTCGTTCTCGCCTAAAATATAGGGAACTATGCAAGTTTGGCTTGGCATTATTTGGGTTCTATGCTCCACTTCTTGGCGTAAAAATGCACTTAACTGCTCAAGATGCGTTCTTTCTTTTGAAAATTGCGGTAATCGTTCAAAAATAAAATGAGTCCAAGCCACATTAAACGGCGGAAGTGCAGTTGAAAAAATCAATGGACGCATTTGATTAATCAAACACTCTTTTAATATTTGATCACAGACGACATAAGCGCCCATTGAAGCTAAGGCTTTGCCAAAAGTGCCAACCAATAAATCTATATCATCTATCACATTAGCTCGTTCGGCAATACCTAATCCGTTTTTACCGTAAACGCCTATTGCATGGGCTTCATCCACATAAAGATAAGTATTGGGAAACTGTTTTTTTAATTGAGCAAGATAGTTCAAATCAGCTACATCGCCATCCATACTAAAAACTGATTCCGTCACAATAAAAGTGCGGTCAAATTTTCCAGAATTTTTTTCGAGCAGACTCTTTAGATGTTCATAATCATTATGACGATAACGAAAGAACTCACATTGGCTTAAACGAATGCCATCAATCATACTGGCATGCACTAATTTATCTGCCAAAATTAAACTTTTTGTTGTCGTCAACGCCGGTAAAATACCAAGATTGGCGTGATAGCCACTGTTAAATAATAAAGCACTTTCTCGTTGGAAATGTTGAGCAATAAGCTGTTCGAGATCGGTATAAATAGGAAAATTTCCCGTTAATAAACGAGACGAAGAACTGGTAAAAGAAGGGAAATTATCGCCATATTGCTGTAAAAAAGACTGGCGCAAATTTTCATTTGATGCCAAACCTAAATAATCATTAGATGACATATTCAACATTTTGCGATTTTCTCGCGTAATATATCGTCCTTGATGAACTAAGTCTGGAATTGAACGATATTGATTTTGTGCCCTAAGCTGTTCCAGTTGCTGTTTGAAAGCATCCATTTTTTATCCTAATGTTCATATTCCTGAGTTAAAGCCAGAATCATGCCTTCCGTTAATTTCTGAAGTTCATCATTTTTAATCACAAATGGTGGCATCACATAAACCAATTTTCCGAAAGGTCGAATCCAAACACCTTGTTCCACAAAACGTGGGACTAAAGTTTTCATATTTACCGAACTTTTCATTTCGACCACCCCAATCGCCCCTAATACGCGAACGTCTTTGACGTAATCTTTTTCAGCTAAAGGCGAAAGCTGTTGTTTTAAGGAAGACTCAATTCGCTGAATATTTTGCTGCCAAGGGCTTTCCAACAATAAACGGATAGATTCTGCCGCTATCGCACAAGCCAACGGATTTGCCATAAAAGTGGGTCCATGCATAAAACATTTAGCCTCACCGCGACAAATAGTTTGCGCAATTTCAGTGGTCGTAATGGTTGCCGATAAAGTTAAATAACCACCTGTTAAGGCTTTACCGATACACATAATATCTGGCGAAATACCAGCATGCTCGGTAGCAAATAATTTCCCTGTGCGGCCAAAACCTGTGGCAATTTCATCAAAAATTAGCAATACACCATATTGTTTACAAAGCGCTTGCGCTTTCACTAAATAAATTGGCGAATAAAAATACATGCCGCCCGCGCCTTGCACGACAGGCTCTAAAATAAGTGCGGCGATTTCGCTACCTTTTTTCTTAAGTAAATCAGCTAAAGATTCAATCGCACAATCATTCCAAGATTCATTAAATGGAATATTAGGTTGAGGAAGAAAATATTGTACTGGCAGGCTATGATGAAATAAATGGTGCATACCTGTGGTTGGATCACACACTGACATCGCATTCCAAGTATCACCATGATAACCCGAACGGATTGTGGCGAATTTTTGTCGTTGTACTTCCCCTTTAGCGTGCTGATATTGAATAGCCATTTTCATCGCTACTTCCACAGCAACAGAACCACTATCAGCAAAAAAGATCTTATCTAATCCATTTGGCAAAATTTGTACCAATAATTGGGCTAATTCCACCGCGGGTTCATGGGTAAAACCGCCAAACATAATATGGCTCATTTTTGCCAACTGATTCTGTGCAGCAGCATTTAAACGAGGATGATTATAACCATGCAACGCCGCCCACCAAGAAGACATGCCATCAATCAAACGACGACCATCTTTTAAGGTAATTATCACGCCATCAGCACGTTCTACCGCATAAAGCGGCATATCAGAAGAAACTGAAGAATAAGGATGCCAAATATGTTGTGTATCAAAAGCTAAAAGTGATTCTTCATCCATCATTCATTTACCATTAAAAACCTATTCGTATCGCAAGGCAGCGGCAGGTTCTACTTTTGCAGCTCGATAAGCGGGATAAAGTGTAGAAAGTAAAGAAAGCAACAAGGAAAATCCAATGACAAAAATCATTTGAACAAAGGATAATTCTGTCGGTAAAAAAACACCTTGTGGATTTACCGCACTTACAATGTCTGTTAAGTTCAAGGTGACTAAAACACCCAAAATAGCACCGAGCAATGTACCAACAAATCCCACCAGTAATCCTTGATAAATAAACACTGAACGCACTTGGGATTTTGTTAAGCCCTGAGTTTGCAAGATCGCAATTTCCCCTTGTTTATCCACCACCATTAAACTTAATGAGGTCACGATATTGGAAATCGCCACAACAATGATCAAACTAATCAGCAATCCCATCATATTTTTTTCCATTCTCACCGCTTGGAAAAATTCACCTTTTTGTACGCGCCAATCCGTGATTTTTTGTGTTGGGAAATGTTGAGGGAGCTCTGTAATTTGAAACGGATCATTCAAAAATAAACGATAGCCCTGCGCTTGCTGCGGTTGAATACGCATTAAGCGACCAATATCTGTAATATTAGCAAAGGCTTCATAACCCGATGCTTCGCCATAATCATAATAAATATCGCTAACAGTAAATAAACGCTGCATTGGCACCCGACCGAATGGTGTATATTGGCTATTTTCCGTAATCATCAAACGGATTTTATCCCCAATATTCACGCCCAATTTTTGAGCCAGTTGATCACCAATGACCAATTTAAATTCACCAGTCGGTAAAATTTCATTAAATTTAGTCTGATCAAAAGATTCAACCAAAGGATCATCTGAAAAAGACTGAATACCAATCACTTGTCCCGCACTCACACCTTTTGTCGTTTGATAAATCACATTTGTTGTATTGATCGGCACGGCTTTTTGGACAAAGTGCGGTAAATTTTCTAATATTTTTTCTGTAGAAATAGGCTGCTCTTCACTCACAATCGCATGAGGAATGGAAGATAGCACCTGTTGTTTTTGGTAACCTTCTAATCCATTCATCACCGAAAGCACGATGATCAATGCCATCACACCTAGCACGATCCCTAGGCTTGCAAGATTAGTCACTAATCGCCCAAAACGATCCGCACTTTTCGCACGCCAATAACGTAGCGCAATATAAAGAGAAATAGGAAAATTCATTATTTTTGATTTAATTGTTGTACAAATTCTTCGATGTTTTGCATTACTTTGTTAACTAATGTTGTCACTGCACTATCGCTCGCCCAAGCAATATGCGGGGTGATAATTAAATTAGGCATAGTTTTCGCTAATTCAATCAGTGGATTGTTTTTCTCTGGTGGTTCTTTCACTAACACATCTAATGCTGCACCACCTAATTGCCCTGATTTTAATGCGTCACAAACCGCTTGCTCATCAATCAATGGACCACGACCAGTATTGATTAAATACGCACCTTTCTTACAAAGTGACAAGGTTTTTTGATTGATTAAATTTTTAGTTGTTTCAGTTAATGGGCAATGCAACGTCACAATATCCGCTTGTCTTAATACTTCCTCAAAGGGCGTATAACCTTCACGGCAAACAGTGGCATCTTGATGTTCTGCATAAAGCACTTTCATTCCCACAGCATTAGCCAAACGCCCCACTTCAGTCCCTAAACAACCTTTACCAAATACGCCTAATGTTGAACCGCGCACATCTGTAATTGGGTAATCAAAATAACAAAATTGTTTGCTTTTAGGCCATTTTGCTTCCGATTGATCGCGTAACCAACCTGCCAAACTATGTTTTAAAGCGAAAATTAATCCCATGACATGTTCTGGTACTGTCGTGCTGGAATAACCTGTCACATTACGCACGGCGATTCCCATTTCTTCGGCAGCCACAATATCAACATTATTTGTACCAGTTGCAGTAATCGCAATCAACTTTAACTTAGGTAATTGTTTTAACGTTTCTCGATCAAAAATAACTTTGCTCGTAATAACAATATCAGCATCTTTCGCTCGTTCAATCGTTTCTGCAGAAGATGTATGCTCATATTCAATCCAAGTATGCGCAAAACTTGGACGAGGAATAGGGATATCTTTAGGGATAGCCGTGCTATCTAAAAAGACAATATTCATTGTTTCTCCTTTTATATACAAAGTGCGGTCAAAATTAACCGCACTTTTGCTTAAATATTTTCTTAGATTGAGGTATCCAATTCTGGGAAAGATTTTACTAAATCATCGATCGCTTTCATTTGAGACACAAAGCCTTCAAGAGCGGAAAGTGGTAAAGCTGATGGGCCATCACATCTTGCTTGATTTGGATTTGGATGCGCTTCTAAGAATAAACCAGCAATGCCTACAGCTAAACCTGAACGCGCTAATTCAGTGACTTGTGCGCGACGGCCACCCGATGCCGCCCCAAATGGATCACGACATTGAAGTGAATGGGTTACATCAAAAATAACCGGGCTACCCTTAGATGCTTTTTTCATGACAGTGAAGCCAAGCATATCCACAATTAAATTATCGTACCCAAAGTTTGTACCGCGATCACAAAGAATGATTTTATCATTACCGCATTCTTCAATTTTTTCCACGATATTGCCCATTTGACCCGGGCTTAAGAATTGTGGTTTTTTCACATTAATCACTGCTCCTGTTTTTGCCATGGCTTCGACTAAATCAGTTTGACGAGCTAAGAATGCCGGTAACTGAATCACATCAACTACATCGGCAACAGGTTGACATTGATAGATTTCGTGTACATCGGTAATAATTTTTACACCGAACGTATCTTTTAATTCTTGGAAAATTTTTAATCCTTCTTCCATGCCAGGGCCACGGTAAGAATGAATAGATGAACGATTTGCTTTGTCAAAAGAAGCTTTAAATACGTAAGGCACTCTAAGTTTCTCTGTCACTTGCACATAAGCTTCACATACTTGCATTGCCATATCGCGACTTTCAAGTACGTTCATTCCGCCAAAAAGCACGAAAGGTTTGTTATTTGCAACATCAATATTGCCAATTTTTACAATTTTATTTTGCATAAATTTTCCTTAAATCAATGGAGAGCAAAAGAGTCTTTATCAATCTCGCCCTTAAGTTCTAAAAGTTGAGTTCGGATTAAAGCCGCAGTTGGGTCTTCCGGACAACGTTCCACAAAAAATTCTAAATCTTTTAATGCTGAAGGGTAAGCCCCCATCTGAGCTAAAACTAAACCTCGATCACGGATGTGATAAGGATCTTCATCATTGCCAATCAATAAATTCTCAATATAACGGTATGCCATGTCGTTATGTTCTTCTCGGATGAGCGCATTCTTCGCCAGTTGCTCAAAACGAGAATAAAGCAACGAAAGATCGGCTCTATCAAGTTCTTCAGGTTGAATTTGCACACCAAAGCCAAATGCCCCTTCATAAAGTTGCTGTAATTTTTCTTGCGATATATAAGTGCCATCCCAAGGATCAATAAAAGCCACCTCATCTCTTACTTCAGCGCGTAAAATGAGCTGTGTTGGGAAATTGACAGGATAAATTGGTAAATCTAATACGTCAGCTAAATAAAGCACTATCGCCCCAAGAGTCACTGGCATACCTTGACGATTTTGGAACACATAAGGCAAATATAAATTGCGAGCATAAAAATAATCTTCTGGATCGCAATGAAAGCCCCAATCACCATAAAATACCTGTAGTAACTGATGAATCTGCTCTTCTTTCGGCCAATCTGGCGAAATTTCTTTACGTGCTTTACGTACAAGTCCACCAATTGTTCCCCGAAGTTGCGCTTCTGATGTGCCATCATCTGAGATGGTATTATAAAAATGCACAAATTGATCGTATAACGCACGTCGATAATATTTCATTACTTCTTCCAAAAACCTAAAGTGACGCGCTCATTGTCGCCATAATCACGCACGGTTTCAACCATTTCCCAATGATTTTCTAGGAAAATTGACCGCACTTTTTCGCCTTGTTGCCATCCATGTTCAAGCAATAATGCGCCATTAGAATTCAAATAACTCGGTGCTAATTCAATAATATGACGTAAATCAGCATACCCCACATCATTCGCCACTAATGCAGAAAGCGGTTCAAAACGCACATCGCCTTGATGCAAATGTTCATCTTGAGCATCAATATAAGGCGGATTACTGACGATAAGATCAAACTTCTCTGTTATATTTTCAAACCAACGGCTCTGCAAAAATTTTACATTTAGCTTATTTCTTTCCGCATTAGATTGGGCTAACGCCACAACATCGGGCATAAGATCAACACCAATTATTTCTAATAAAATTTGTCGTTTTTGACAAATATGTGAAAGATCCGATGCTAATGCTAACGCGATAGCGCCTGTGCCAGTGCCAAGATCAAGAATACGAAAGTGCGGTGAATTTTGTTCCAGTTTTTCTAACGCAACTTGTAATGCTTTCTCTACGAGAATTTCAGTATCTGGTCTTGGAATCAAGGTGCCTTTTGAGACATTTAACGGCAACGACCAAAATTCTTTTTCACCAAGAATATAAGCGATAGGTTCGCCTTTTAAACGACGATCTAAAAGTGCGGTCAATTTTAACCGCACTTTTTCATCAATCTCGGTATCATCAAAAGCAAGGATTTGCGTACGCGATTTGCCAGTAGCATGTTGAAGAAGCACAAGCGCGTCAATTTTACTATTTTCAGTGGGATTTTTTTGTGCTAAATCCACAATCGCTTGTGCCAGCCATTCTTTATAATTCATTATTTTTCGTCTTTTAACACAATTGTGCCAGCCAATAAATCAGTTAAAGAACGGCGATCATCACGTACAAGTGCAACAATACCGCTAATAATCAATAAGAAACTTGTCCACGCCAATAAAATATCAATAATCTCACGACCGATGTATTTACCAAATTCAACAGGCTGATTGGTATGATAATTAAATACACGCAAGCCTAACCAGCGTTTTGCCATTGTTTGACCATAAGTTTTCATGAAATATAACTGAAAACCAGCATATACAATCGTCCCCACTACACCGGCAAAATCCCCCAATGCAAAACCGAGACCAACCATCACCCAAAGCACAAGCCCATTAATCATACTTGCAAGCCAGCGTTTAAAACGGCTTGCTTGAGCGGGTTGAGAAGGTTTGAAAGCAGAAGAAAATTCAGCATCTTTTTGATTTTCAATGATCATTTTATTTCCCTGTAAAGTTAAAAAGGACATCTGAAATCAGATGCCCCCATCATTAATTCTGTTCAGACAATGCCGCCAACTGATCCGCTTGATATTCGGTAATAATCGGCTGAATCAGTTCATCAATTTTACCATTCATCACTTCATCCAAACGGTAAATAGTGAGATTGATACGATGATCTGTGACTCGACCCTGCGGATAATTATAAGTACGAATTTTATCGGAACGATCGCCCGAACCTAATAAGTTACGGCGCATATCTGTTTGTTCTGCAGCTTGGCGTTCTTGCTCTGCTTGAACAATACGTGACGCTAATACCGACATTGCTTTCGCTTTATTTTTGTGCTGTGAACGCTCATCCTGACATTCCACAACAATGCCAGTTGGAATATGTGTAATACGCACCGCAGAATCCGTTGTGTTTACGTGCTGACCACCTGCACCTGATGAGCGATAAGTATCAATACGCAAATCTGCTGGATTAATTTCTGGCATTTCAGATTCTGGCAATTCTGGTATTACCGCGACGGTACAAGCAGAAGTGTGGATACGCCCTTGAGATTCAGTTTTTGGTACACGCTGCACACGATGACCGCCAGACTCAAACTTCAACTGACCATACACACCTTCGCCAGTGACTTTAACAATCACCTCTTTATAACCACCTTGCTCACTTTCGTTAGCACTTAGCATTTCTACACGCCAGCGTTTACTTTCGGCATAACGGCTATACATACGGAATAAATCACCAGCAAAAATACCCGCTTCATCACCGCCTGTTCCCGCACGAATTTCTAAATAGCAGTTATATTCATCATTAGGATCTTTCGGCAGCAAAAGAATTTGAAGTTGTTGTTCCACTTCTTCAATTTCCGCTTTGGATTCTTCGATTTCCATTTGCGCCATTTCTTTCATTTCAGGATCATCGAGCAATATTTCAGCTTCTTCAATATTTTGATTTAATTGCGTCCAACGATTAAAACATTTCACTACTTCTTCAAGTTGCGAATATTCTTTAGAATACGCACGGAATTTATCCTGATCACTAATTACAGAAACATCGCCCAATAAGGCTTCTAGCTCTTCATAACGTTCTTTTAAACTTTCTAATTTTGCAATAATGGAATCTTTCATCATTTGTAAGTCACCGAAAATAAAATCGGCGTATTCTAGCCGATTTTAGGAAAAATTGACAGTGTCAAAAGTGCGGTTAAAAATCGCCGCTCTTTAAATACGCGTCACATCAAATTTACTTAAATCAATACGATCTTCTGTGCCATAAAAAATAGCAAGAGCATGGCGTAACGTTTCCGCTCGTTTTGGTAAACCTTTTTCCGCATAGATTTTCACTTGTTCATACACGGCTTGTTTAAAAGGCTGTGTATCGCCCGGATTGCCATTCAAATTATCCGCGCTGGCAAAATAACGGAAACCTGCCGCTGTTGCTAAAATCCATTCTAATGCTTGCGGTTTAACTTCAACTTTTTCAAAATCACGCTGGCGTTCTTCTGAACGACCATCCGGCTCATACCAATAGCCAAAATCTTCTAATTTACGGCGCTCTTTCCCCGCCACCAACCAATGGGCAATTTCATGTAATGCACTGCTATAAAAGCCTCTCGCAAAGTAAATGGCGTTATAAGGCACCTCATCATTTGCAGGAATGTAAATCGGCTCATCCCCACCTTTAACTAATCGCGTATTATATTCTTCTTCAAAACATTGATTAAAAATCGCAATGATATCCTCAAGTTTGTGTTCCATGCTTTCTCCAAATATTTTTATCAATAAAGCCTCTTAAAAGGTTTGAGAATTATCTCATTTTTAATGGCTTTCACAAAGTCTTGGGTAAATAAAAAAGGTGAGCCCAAATGCTCACCTTATAAACTAATATTTAGTAATTATCCGAACACCTTTTCCAAGTGCTCTTGGTAGTCTGTTAAGTATTGTTCTACTTGTGGATTTTTAATCACATCGTTACATAAAAATGTCGGCAGACGGCTCAAGCCGATAAACTCGTTGAGTTTGTGGAAAGGTATGTACACAGCATCCACACCTTTGCCTTCGAAGAAGTCGCCTTCACGAGTGAAGGCTTCAATCGGCGCATTCCAAGTAAGTGAAAGCATGTGTTTTTTGCCTTGCAACAAGCCACCTGTGCCGTAGCCTTCAGTTGGATTGGTACGATGGCGACCATCGCTGTGGTAAAGCTTGCCGTGTCC
Organism: Haemophilus parainfluenzae; assembly: GCA_018381425.1. Taxonomy (GTDB): domain Bacteria; phylum Pseudomonadota; class Gammaproteobacteria; order Enterobacterales; family Pasteurellaceae; genus Haemophilus_D; species Haemophilus_D parainfluenzae_O. The sequence continues at coordinate 876 of JAGZRY010000029.1, read as the reverse complement.
GCTGGTTAATACTTCGTCTATGTATTTTTTCACTGTCCAAGGTTCGTGCATCCACCAACCTGGCATCTGCCAAATCACAGCATCCATCCACAAGAATTTTTCGATTTCTACTTCAACATCATAGCCAGCATCAATCACGGTTTCTTGTACATTGTGTCCAAGTGCGGTCAAAACTTCTTTCGCTTTTTTGTGAAGTGTGTGGTTCAACTCGCCATGTGAATGGCCAAACTCTTTTCCACCGTCTAGTAATAAAATATTCATTTTTTTCTCCTTTAGCTGATAATTTACCGATTACTAAGCACTTTAGTAATGCAACAATTTAACCAATCAATAAACTCCAACTATTAAATATACTACTCAAATTCGAGAGTTTGATAGAAGTTAAAAGCGTAATAAAAAAGCCTTGAAGTCATTATTTTCAAGGCTTTAAAGTCTTTCATAGGACTTGATAGGTTTATTTTGTGGGCTGGCTTTATCTGAATTGTTGTTTGTAAGCCTTGTTATTGCTAGATCTGTGCAATTTGGTTTTTACTCCGTATAACTAAACGTATAACTAAAATCTAAAGTGCCTATAAAAATGGCGGTAATAGGGAGGTTTCTTAACGCTATAAAAAAGAGGTTTTCGGGAATTATAAAAAAGCGATTTAACCAAAAGATGATGATGGTTAGAAATGCGAAAAATTGGTAATCTCCGCGCGCCCGTTACCCCGTGGAAAAGGGTATCCCTTCAGGAGTACCTTTTATTCAAGAGGGAATTAGTCCGTTTTTAGTCGCCGTTATCTGTCATCATAAAATCTTAATTTTGCGGTGGTGGAAATTGAGTTAATCGGGCTGTTCTGAGTTTGAAATACTGTAGAGATTTTCCCTGCCCCCTTA
>JAGZRY010000437.1 GCA_018381425.1 Haemophilus parainfluenzae | reverse complement strand
GGATTGGTACTTATGGCCAATAACCTCCTAAAATACAATAAGAGAACGACTCAAAATTAAAAAGCTAGAGTTTGAACTGCACCCCAAAAGTTAGACAGAAAAAATCTAACTTTTGGGGTGTTTTTATTATGAAATTAACTTATGATGATAAAGTTCAGATCTATGAACTTAGAAAACAAGGATATAGCTTAGAGAAGCTTTCAAATAAATTTGGGATAAATAATTCTAATATTAGGTACATGATTAAATTGATTGATCGTTACGGAATAGAGTTCGTCAAAAAAGGAAAAAATCGTTACTATTCTCCTGATTTAAAGCAAGAAATGATTAATAAAGTCTTACATGAAGGCTGGACTAAAGATAGAGTTTCTCTTGAATACGGCCTCCCAAGTCGTACGATACTTCTTAATTGGCTAGCACAATACAAGAAAAACGGGTATACTATTGTTGAGAAAACAAGAGGGAGACCAACTAAAATGGGACGTAAACGGAAGAAAACTTGGGATGAAATGACAGAACTAGAGCGACTCCAAGAGGAGAATGAACGCTTACGTACTGAGGTGGCTTACTTAAAAAAGTTAAAAGAGCTGGAAGACAGGGACGAAGCCATACAGCGAGAAAGGCAGAGACAATTAGAGAAATGGCTTCAGGAGGATTTCGACTAGATTTACTTCTTGAAGTGACTCGTTTACCTAGCTCAACTTACTATTATCAGTTGAAGGAACTAGATGGGCTTGACAAAGATAAAGATCTTAAAGCTGAAATTCAAGCTATTTTTACTGAGCACAAAGGAAATTATGGCTATCGCCGAATAACTCTTGAATTGAGGAATCGTGGTCATATAGTAAACCATAAGAAGGTCCAACGTCTGATGAAAATCCTTGGTTTAAGTGCTCGAATTCGCCGTAAACGAAAGTATTCTTCCTACCAAGGAGAGATTGGCAAGAAAGCAGAGAATATCATTCAACGCCAGTTTGAAGCATCGAGACCAATGGAAAAGTGTTATACGGATGTGACAGAGTTTGCCATTCCAAATAGCACGCAGAAATTGTATTTATCGCCTGTTTTAGATGGATTTAACAGCGAAATTATTGCTTTTAATCTTTCTTGTTCTCCTAATTTAGAACAAGTAAAAAAGATGTTGGAACAGGCCTTCACAGAGAAACACTACGAGAATACGATTCTCCATAGTGACCAAGGTTGGCAATACCAACACGATTCTTATCATCGGTTCCTAGAGAGTAAGGGAATTCAAGCATCCATGTCACGAAAGGGCAACAGCCCAGACAACGGTATGATGGAATCTTTCTTTGGCATTTTAAAATCCGAAATGTTTTATGGCCATGAGAAAAACTTTAAATCACTTAATCAATTGGAACAAGCTATTTATTAAGCAGCATAATGATAATGTGGGAAGGTACACAGAAGTTTTACCCATCTTTACGCATTTGATCTGGAACAGGTTTAACAGCGGATTATCAGGTCAT
>JAGZRY010000436.1 GCA_018381425.1 Haemophilus parainfluenzae | reverse complement strand
GTCAGCCCGCACCGTTACCTGTGGTAATAGTGGTGGTGATAATCGTGGTGATCATGCCGATGCGATTCATGGATGTTGTGTACTCTGTAATTTTTATCTGTCTGTGTCCTGTGCCTATATTGGTTAAAGTATCTGCCGACTTAAGTCAATGAATTTCTACTTTTAGCCCGTTTTTATGCACCTGGCCAATACGCCACAACGACCTGATACTTCATCCGTATTTACGCATTTCTGCGTTGTTTCTTAGCATATAAAACCATGTGAAAAAAACATGTCAGAATTTTACTCTGGCAGGTTTTTTTCAATATCATGCAGTAAACGATGCAGCATGGCGGTGTCTCGCTGCTGCAGAAGACCTATTCGCTGCTGAAGCCAGTCGGTCAATTTTATATCGTCGCCTACGCCGAGGCGATTGAGCAGATCGAGCGTGCGCAGACGTAACGCCTGCAGCTGATTGTCATCGACGCCTGGGGCTACGGTCGTGGTTTTTTGCAGCAAAGAGGTCAGCTGATAGCAATATACCATCACCGACTGCCCCAGATTCAGCGAAGGATAGTCTGCCGCCATCGGCACGCCGGTCAGCACATCGGCAAGCGCCAGCTCTTCATTGGTCAGACCGGAATCTTCACGGCCAAATACCAGCGCGGCATGATGCATCCACTGCGCTTTCTCTTCCAGTAGCGGTAAAAGCTGCTGCGGCGTCGCGTAGTAGTGAAAACGAGCTCGACTGCGGGCCGTCGTGGCGACGGTAAAATCGACATCGTGGAGCGCCTGCTCCAGAGTGGCATAAGTCTGAATATTATCGAGAATATCGCCGGAGCCGTGCGCGACCCAGCGCGCGGCAGGCTGCAAATGAGCCTCGCTATCGACGATCCTCATATCGCTAAACCCCATAGTTTTCATTGCCCTGGCTGCCGCACCCACGTTTTCTGCCCGCGCCGGGGACACTAATACTATTGATAAACGCATTCGTTCTCTCTTTTGCTTTTCCAGGCGTGGAAATGACAATTCACCCCTTCATTTTACGCGCCGTAAATTTACAAATTTGCAACAAAAATCACTAAATTTGAGCTTTATCACCCATAAAAAAAACTAAACTATTCCCAAGGCACCATGACACAGAGTATGTTAACAGAACAGCTTTATCCGTATGTTTGGCAATGAGATTTATGCCCGAATACGTTTTGAAGCTTTGGATTCACCACGTTTATTATTTTCTCATTGCAACTAGTTGAGCAGGGTATGAATTGTGAGTATGAATCCGGTTAAGATGCAATGATTTCACATGACTGTTAACGTGCTACAATTGAACTTGATATATGTCAACGAAGCGTAGTTTTATTGGGTGTCATGCCTCACTTAGCCTGTTATGTTGCTGTTAAAATGGTTAGGATGACAGCCGTTTTTGACACCGTCGGGTCCAGAGGGAAAGTACCCACGACCAAGCTAATGATGTTGTTGACGTTGATGGAAAGTGCATCAAGAACGCAATTAC
>JAGZRY010000435.1 GCA_018381425.1 Haemophilus parainfluenzae | reverse complement strand
GCATCCATGCCTAGCCACTGCTGTTTCGACCAATTCAAAATTAACTTCATTCACCCAACCTCCTTATTGATGTGAGATGAAACTAATTTTGCTGCAATATTTAGTTATTAAATTTAAGGAATAAAAACGGAAGGCAAATCATTTGACTGCCAATTCTTTATTTAGGACAACGGGGAAGGTTTGCTTGAAGAGTCAAGAAAGACAAGGGCTTGATAGATCAAGTGGAGTACATCGAGATCCCTCTCTAAATGTAATTTATTTATACTGCTGTTTTGAAAAAAAGGGAATCTTAAAATTACAAATCTGTGATCGAGATCACAATTTAAATGCAAAAAGAAAGCCACTTATTTTTGTTAGAAAATAAGCAGCTATTTTACTGGTTTTTATCGATTTAAATTCACTGCGCCTTCGTAACCGAGCTGTCGCCAAGCTTCATAAACTGCAACAGCTACTGAGTTAGATAAGTTCATGCTGCGGCTATTTGCTGTCATTGGGATACGAATTTTTTGTTCCATTGGCATCTTATCTAAAATAGACATGGGGATACCACGGGTTTCTGGACCAAACATTAAATAATCCCCTAATTCAAATTGCACTTCACTATGTGCAGGACTACCTTTGGTTGTAAGTGCAAAAAGACGTTTCGGTTTTTCACTTTCTAAAAAGGCTTCAAAGGTTTTATGTTTTTTGATTTCGGCAAATTCATGATAATCCAAACCCGAGCGACGTAATTTTTTATCATCCCAGGTAAAGCCAAGTGGCTCGATTAAATGAAGGCGAAAGCCAGTATTCGCACAAAGACGAATAATATTTCCCGTATTTTGTGGAATTTCAGGTTCGTATAACACAATATCTAACATAATAATTTCCTAATCTTTTTGATACAGGCGGTAGCTCACCATGCCTGCGGTTTTTTCTTTTAGTAATTGCCAATTGTCAGGCACGCTAAGTGGTTTGTCTTTTTCTGTTTCAACATAAATCAACGCATGAGGTAACAGCCAATTCTTTTCCTCTAAAAGGGCTATCGCTTGTTCTGCTAAACCAAAATGGAAAGGCGGATCTAAAAATACCACATCAAAGTGCGGTTGATTTTGCGCTTGTTTTAGAAATTCTAAGCTATTTTGATTGATTACCTGAGCTTGTTCACTCGTTGTTTTTAGGGTTTGCAAATTTTTCTTTAATTGGTTTGCCACATTTTTATCTAACTCTAAAAACGTCACCTGTTTCGCTTGGCGAGAAAGGGCTTCAAAACCAAGTGAGCCACTGCCCGCAAAGCAATCAAAGCAATAGCTATCCACAATGTAAGGCATCAACCAGTTGAACAAGGTTTCTTTTACGCGATCGCCTGTTGGACGCAAACCTTCTGCATTTAAAACCGGTAATTTTCGTCCACGCCAAAGACCCGCGATGATTCGAACTTCGCCTTTGGCATTTTGAACTTGCATTTTTTTCATAAAGAAACAGATTTTTAGTGAAAATTGTGCTTAGTTTAGACGATTTTTT
>JAGZRY010000434.1 GCA_018381425.1 Haemophilus parainfluenzae | reverse complement strand
CCACGGCTTACCGGATGGTCTGGGTCACCTTCAAGGTGGAATAATTTAGAACGGGTATTGGTGCCTGTATGGCTGCTTAAAGCATCGTAAGGTTTGCCTGTGCTATATAACAACATACCACAGCTCACTGCACAATATGTACAGGTGTTACGGGATTCAAACGCCCGTAATAATTTGTATTCACGTGGTGCTGCTAAGACCGATGATGGTGCAAAGCCCAACATTGCCGCAGACGTCCCCGCCATACCACCTGCACAGATCTTAAAGAACTTACGTCTAGAGACCTGCATAATCACTCCTTCATAACGGCGAACCGTTAAGATATTTCGATAGTATAAATTCGTATAGATAATTTATTTGATTTCGTTAAAATAACGTATCAACCATTAAATTGATTATAATACTGACCAATTTAAACGGAGCCGATTTTAACTATTTTTTAACCGAAAATCTATAATCAAAACTTGTTATAATCGCTTTAAAACTTGAGCTAGATCACAAAATAAACATTTTTTGTTAAAAAAAAGTAACATTTTTGCTACAACCATTTTATTGGGAAAAAATAATGCACTGGATAATCCAAAAAACAATCAATTTTTTTAAAAAAACACCTGAAAATCCAACCGCACTTTTCATTGAAAAACAAGATAGTCTGGCTGCGGAAGTCCCTGTTTCTCTTGTTTATAATGGTATTGCGCATACCGTCATGATGTGTTCTCCACAAGATTTAGAGGATTTTGCTTTAGGCTTTTCATTAGCGGAAGGGATTATAGAGAAAAAAGCAGATATTTATGGCATTGATGTGGTGGAAGTATGCAATGGTATTGAAGTGCAAATTGAATTATCTAGCCGTCAATTTGTGGCATTAAAAGATCATCGTCGAACATTAACAGGCCGAACAGGATGTGGCATTTGCGGCACAGAACAAATCTCACAAGTTTATAAAAAATTGCCAGAATTAGACCGCACTTTCCAATTTAATTTAAATTTATTAGATGGCTGTTTAGAACAATTACAAGCCAATCAAGAACTCGGAAAAGAAACAGGTGCAACACACGCAGCGGCCTTTTTTGATTTATCCGGTAATTTACTGGCGATTCGAGAAGATGTCGGGCGACATGTAGCACTTGATAAATTAATCGGCTGGCATGCTAAACAAAATCAACCGCAAGGATTCGTGCTTGTTTCGAGTCGAGCCAGTTATGAAATGGTTCAAAAATCGGTAGCTTGTGGTATCGAATTGCTTGTGGCGATTTCTGCTGCGACAGATCTTGCTGTCAATATGGCAGAACAACACAATCTTTCCCTTATCGGCTTTGCTCGCCCAGGAAAAGCCAATATTTATTCTGGGAAAGAGCGATTTATTTTAGCTTAGTTTCATATGTTAAAAAAAAGTGCAGTCAAAACATTCTTATTTTGATCTGCACCCCAAAAGTTGGACTCAACAAACCAACAATTGAGGTGCAGATTTTTTTATGGGTAAACACTACACAATCGAATTTAAATTACAGG
>JAGZRY010000433.1 GCA_018381425.1 Haemophilus parainfluenzae | reverse complement strand
ACCACAACCCATAGAACTAGATTTTTGACCATATCGTTCAAGGTTTAACCTGCCTTTCTTAAGTTAATTAAAATTAAACGAGATACTATCTCATCCCCGACATAATGAAAAGCTATCAAAGCAATTATCTATTCGCCTTTATAACCACTTGCTACAATATAAACTTCGCGAGAACGCCCGCGAGATGCTTCAGGCTTACGCACTTTTACGACACTAAAGAGTGAACGAATTTCGCGCAGATACTCGTCAAAACCTTCTCCTTGGAATACTTTGACCACAAAACTGCCTTTTTTCGCCAAAACTTGCTTACACATATCTAAAGCCAATTCCACTAAATACATTGCTCGCGGAATATCAACCGATGGCATACCACTAAAATTCGGTGCCATATCGGACATCACTACATCAACTTTAGCTTCCCCAACACGTTCTAATAATGCATTCAACACGTTTTCATCACGGAAATCGCCTTGTAAAAAATCAACGCCGACAATTGGATTCATGTCCAAAATATCGCACGCAATGACTCTTCCCTTTCCACCGATTTGGCTCACGACATATTGTGACCAGCCACCTGGAGCAGCACCGAGATCAACTACGGTCATTCCTGGCTTGAACAATTTATCTGTTTGTTGAATCTCATCTAGTTTAAAGTAAGCACGAGAGCGTAATTTTTGCTTATGTGCTTTCTGAACAAACGGATCTTTAAAATGTTCGTTTAGCCAACGAGAAGAACTCGCCGAACGTTTTTTCTTTCCCATAATCTCTTTCTTTTGTACTATTTTTTGTAGTAGTTTTGTCTATATTTGGGTACAATCTGCCAAATTCAAGGCTAGACTTACCAAAAAGTGCTGAAAAACCACGTTTTTTCTGACCGCTCTTTTCGGTCTTTTTTTGACTCATATTCATCTATTTAAAGGATTCCTTATGACAATATTATCAACAAAACAAAAACAATTCTTAAAAGGACTCGCTCATCACCTTAGCCCTGTCGTCATGCTTGGCGGTAACGGCTTAACCGAAGGTGTATTAGCCGAAATCGATAATGCATTAAATCATCACGAATTAATCAAAGTAAAAATTGCTGGCGCAGATCGCGAAACCAAACAACTGATCATCGATGCGATCGTGCGTGAAACACAATCATCTAACGTTCAAACTATCGGACATATTTTGGTTCTTTATAGACCAAGCGAAGAAGGCAAAATACAGCTGCCTCGTAAATAATTGTTATCCCCTCAATTTGAGGGGATGTTTTTTTAGATGTAATTAACTTCAATAATCTCGAACTCAACCGTTCCACCTGGTGTGGTGATATTCACGGTATCATCCAACTCTTTGCCTATCAAACCACGGGCAATCGGTGAATTCACAGAAATCAAACCTGATTTAATATCTGCCTCATCATCGCCCACAATTTGGTAAGTAACTACTTCATCAGTATCGGTATTCACTAATACAACTGTCGCACCAAAAATAACTTTTCCGTTATTTGGTAATTTAGTGACATCGATAACCTGACAATTTGCAA
>JAGZRY010000432.1 GCA_018381425.1 Haemophilus parainfluenzae | reverse complement strand
CACAAGTGATGCGTGGACAACTGTTCTGGTTGTGGCTTGACTGATACCTTCTGATGTCGGAATACAATCATAACCATTGAATAACGCAATCCACACCACCGCAATGGCGAAAAATACGCTTTTAATAAATCCGTTTAGAATGTCATAGCTCCAGCTGACAGCATTTTGCATTACTGACCAGAAGCTACCTGCATCGACACCTTTCCAATCTACGCCGACAAGCGCACCGCCCCAAATGCCAATCGCGGTAAAGAGAAGCGCAAGAATTGGCATCGCAATCAAGCCCGCCCAAAAACGCGGAGCTATCACTCGACGTAATGGATCGACCGCCATCATTTCAAGGCTGGAAAGTTGTTCTGTGGCTTTCATTAAGCCAATTTCAGCCGTTAACGCCGAACCTGCTCGCCCCGCAAATAAAAGTGCGGTCACTACTGGGCCTAATTCGCGTAATAAAGATAGTGCTACAAGCTGTCCAAGGCTGGTTTCTGCAGAAAAATCCACCAAGACCACATAGCCTTGCAAGCCTAACACCATTCCAATAAATAAACCTGAAAGCAGGATAATTAATAAAGACTGTACACCTAATACGTGTAATTGCTTCACTAATAAAGGAAAATGTTGACGAAATTGTGGCTTACCCACTAACGCACCAAACAGCATAAAGCCGGATCGGCCTAATGCACGGAAAAATTTGATCACGCTTCGTCCAAGTGAAGAAATCATATCAACAATCATTTAAATAATTCCTCCACATAATCACCTGCCGGATAATGGAATTTTACCGGACCATCCGCTTCACCTTTCAAGAACTGCACCATTTGCGGATCTTGGCTCGCGAGCAGTTGCTCTGATGTTCCTTCGGCAATCACATGTTTATCCGCAATAATATAGGCATAATCCGCAATACTTAATACTTCCTGCACATCATGGGAAACTACAATAGAGGTTAAATTCAGTGCTTCATTCAAGCGTTTAATTAAGCTCACGATCACGCCCATGCTGATTGGATCTTGCCCTGTAAACGGCTCATCAAACATAATTAAATCCGGATCAAGTGCAATTGCTCGAGCCAATGCTGCACGACGCGCCATCCCACCAGAAAGCTCCGAAGGCATTAAATCTGCCGCACCGCGTAAGCCCACCGCTTCTAATTTCATCAATACAATTTGACGAATTAGGCTTTCTGGCAAGCGTGTATGCTCGCGAATCGGAAATGCCACGTTATCAAACGTTGAAATATCCGTAAATAACGCGCCTGATTGGAATAACATTCCCATGCGTTTACGTACTTCGTAAAGCTCTCGATTTGAAAGACGACAAATATCTTGTCCATCAAACAAAATCTCGCCTTGTTCAGGATGCAACTGACCTCCAATTAATTTCAGTAGCGTAGTTTTCCCGATCCCTGATGGCCCCATGATGGCCGTAATTTTGCCCTGTTGGACTTTCAAATTCAGGTTATCGTAAATCACACGCTCACCTCGTTTAAAGGTCAGGTTTTTGACTTCGATTAGATTTTTATTCATTAAAATC
>JAGZRY010000431.1 GCA_018381425.1 Haemophilus parainfluenzae | reverse complement strand
CGGAGTGGTAGTTCAGCTGGTTAGAATACCTGCCTGTCACGCAGGGGGTCGCGGGTTCGAGTCCCGTCCATTCCGCCAATTAAGCCGAGATAATGAAGCACCAGAAGGTGCTTTTTTTATGTCCGAATTTTACCTGCCAGCCAACATTCGCTATAATTAACCAAATTTACACTTTACAGAGATATTTTTATGACAACTCCTGTCGTTGCCTTAGTGGGTCGCCCAAACGTAGGTAAATCCACCCTATTCAACCGTTTAACCCGTACTCGCGATGCGCTTGTCGCTGACTTTCCTGGTTTAACCCGAGATCGTAAATACGGTCATGCCAATATTTCTGGCTATGATTTTATTGTGATCGATACCGGCGGTATTGATGGCACTGAAGAAGGCGTTGAAGAAAAAATGGCGGAGCAATCCTTATTAGCGATTGAAGAAGCCGATGTAGTGCTTTTCTTAGTGGATGCACGCGCAGGTTTAACGGCTGCAGACATTGGCATTGCCAATTACTTACGCAAACGTACTAATAAAACAACCGTGGTTGTAGCAAATAAAACTGACGGTATTGATGCTGACTCACACTGTGCGGAATTTTATCAATTAGGCTTAGGTGAAATTGAACAAATCGCCGCATCACAAGGCCGTGGCGTGACTCAATTAATGGAGCAAGTACTTGCGCCTTTAGCGGAAAAATTACAAGAAAACGAAGCAGAAAATGACCGCACTTCTGATGAAGAAGAAAAAGATGAATGGGATAACGAATTTGACTTCGATTCAGAGGAAGATACTTCATTAATTGATGAAGCATTAGACGAAGAACTTGAAGAAGAACAAGATAAAAATATCAAAATTGCGATTGTAGGTCGTCCAAACGTTGGTAAATCCACATTAACCAATCGTATTTTAGGTGAAGATCGCGTGGTGGTTTACGACATGCCTGGCACAACACGTGACAGTATCTACATTCCAATGGAACGCGATGGGCAACAATACACCTTAATTGACACAGCAGGTGTGCGTAAACGTGGTAAAGTGAATTTAGCCGTTGAGAAATTCTCTGTCATCAAAACATTACAAGCGATTCAAGATGCAAACGTGGTGTTACTCACAATTGATGCGCGTGAAAATATTTCAGATCAAGATCTCTCTCTACTTGGCTTTATCTTAAATGCAGGACGCTCGCTCGTGATCGTCGTGAATAAATGGGATGGCTTAGATCAAGATGTGAAAGATCGCGTCAAATCCGAATTAGATCGCCGTCTTGATTTCATCGACTTTGCCCGTGTTCATTTCATTTCTGCTTTACACGGCAGTGGCGTGGGGAATCTTTTTGATTCGATTAAAGAAGCTTATGCTTGTGCGACGCAAAAAATGACGACTTCCCTTCTCACCCGTATTTTACAAATGGCAACGGATGAGCATCAACCACCAATGATTGGCAGTCGTCGTATTAAATTAAAATATGCTCACCCAGGTGGCTATAACCCACCAATTATCGTGGTGCATGGTAACCAAATGGATAAATTACCGGATTCATACA
>JAGZRY010000430.1 GCA_018381425.1 Haemophilus parainfluenzae | reverse complement strand
CGCATTAAACTTGCTTTCAAAGGATTGAGCCCAGTGCAATACCGAGCTCAATATTTAAGTTAACTAACCTGTCCAACTTTTGGGGGGCAGATCACTTTTTTCTAGCTTGCATTTACATCTTGTTCATCGCGTAATTGACGGTCAAACACTTGTGCACAATCATCGGTGCCCGAACCATACCAAGTGGTATCACGCAATGCCACTTCACCTTTACGGTATTTTTCCACTTCGCTTTTCTTTACCAAATAACCCGTTACACGAATCAAATCGGTGTTTTTAAGGTAAGTGGTGATATAGCGGTAACCTTGAGCAAATGAACCATCGATAATATCAACGACGGCATCTAAATGATCCACATAGGTTTGGTCAAAGGCAAACAAATCTCCCGTACCTGATGGGAAGTACTTATGGAATGGTGCCGATTGTTTTAAATGAGCTAATAATGTTGGTTCTTCCCCCATGCGAATACGATGCGCTGGCGCATTACGTTTATCTTCTTCATGATTGCTTGCGCCTACTTGCGCATGTAATAAATAACGGTTGCCCGTGCGTTCAACATACACGCCTTCATGGTTATCCGTGACTTCTTTTAATTTATCCATAATCAAGGTCGCAATTTCATCACCGCGTCGGCTTTTACCAAAGGTTTCATTTAAGCCTTCTTGTTGCAATAAATGATTTGCTGCATCAGCGAGACCAACAATGGCAAACATTCCCGTAAAATTAGTGCGTTTGATAAACCCTTCTTTTTCGAGGAATGAGGTATTGAAGAAGTTGCTTTCTTCCACTACAAATTTATGGCGTTTATCCATAGTGGAGAGCGCGCATTTTGCAACACGAGGTAAAAGTTCATTGACCATTTCATCCACAGTTTTACAGGCACGCGCAATAGTACCTAAGCGCAAACGAGTGAGAGTATAAGCCCCACCACATTCAGGTAGTGCGTTATAGCAACTAGCAATACCATATTGTTCGCCTAAGTCAGAAATGTAGTAAGCATCATTGGCAAAAGACGGTTTAGAAACCAATAAGCAGGCTTTTGCCGCTAATTCTGCAAATTCACGACTTGTTTTACTCTTATCGTAACGAATGGTCATATTTGGTGTTGGCGCTTCCAACTCAATCACCGCTTTTAAAATCAAACGCCCTGCTTTGGTGTCATAAGGCCCAATATTAGCATGGCAGAATGAATCTGGCACGGTTTTATCTACATGATTTAAGAAACGTTTAATTTTGATGTAGTTTTGTTCTTCATCGGTAATAAACGGGTCAAGTAGCATGTCTAAACGCCCAATGTAAACCGGGAATGTGGTAATTGATGGCACGTGGGAATATAAAATCAATAAGCCATCTAATGCTTCATCAAGATCTTTTGGCGCTGGCAATTCAAGGAATTCACAGCCTTTTTTAATATACACATTGTAATCCGGCAAAATATAGCGAGGACGATAAATTGCATAGCCTTCGTTTAAATCACAGATCATTTGATTTTGAAGGAATTGCCATTCTTCATCCGTGTAGCCTAATAATTCACGAGGATCAAATAATCGCTCG
>JAGZRY010000429.1 GCA_018381425.1 Haemophilus parainfluenzae | reverse complement strand
ATATGCCTAAGCTTATCCAATAAGGAAATACAGAATGAAAACCTGGACAGATGTTATCGGTCAAGAGAAAGAAAAACCTTACTTTAAACACATTCTACAGCAAGTTCATCAAGAGCGACTAGCCGGAAAAACCATTTACCCACCGCAAGACGAAGTATTTAATGCCTTTAAATATACGGCATTTGATAAGGTGAAAGTCGTCATTTTAGGACAGGATCCCTACCATGGCCCAAATCAAGCACACGGCTTAGCTTTTTCGGTAAAACCTGAGGTTGCCATTCCCCCTTCTCTACTGAATATGTATAAAGAATTGGCTAATGACATTCCTGGTTTTCAAATGCCAAATCATGGTTACTTGGTGAAATGGGCTGAGCAAGGTGTGCTGTTGCTTAACACCGTGCTAACTGTAGAGCGCGGCATGGCTCATTCACACGCTAAATTCGGTTGGGAAATCTTCACAGACCAAGTAATTGCAGCACTCAATAAGCATCGTGAAAAAGTAGTATTTTTACTTTGGGGAAGCCATGCGCAAAAAAAAGGGCAATTTATTGATCGCAATCGTCATTATATTTTAACTGCCCCGCACCCTTCCCCTCTTTCAGCACATCGTGGTTTTCTAGGATGTCATCATTTTTCTAAAGCCAACGAATACTTAAAACAAAATGGTTTAACTGAAATTAATTGGCAAGTTTAAGATTGCGATTCAACATCAAGCGGGAGATTTTTTTCCCGCTTTTCTTCCTTTTTCTGCTTTCGTCTTTTTTTAAAAAAATCACTCAATTTCTGGCCGCACTTTTCTGCCAGCACGCCAGAGGTAATTTCTAACGTATGATTCATTTTATAATCATCAAAGAAGTGGAAACGAGAACCTACAGCCCCCGTTTTATAATCTGACGCACCGAAGACTAATCGTTTAATCCGGCTATGTAAAATCGCGCCAGCACACATGGTACAAGGCTCTAGAGTGACATAAAGTGTGGTATTGAGCAGACGATAATTTTGAATATTTTGTGCAGCATTACGCAATGCGACAATTTCAGCGTGAGCGGTCGGATCATTTTCAATGATAGATAAATTCCAGCCTTCACCGAGAATATTTCCTTCATCATCTACCAACACAGCCCCGACAGGAATCTCGCCGAGCGCTTCTGCACGATCGGCAAGCATCAGGGCGTGTTGCATAAATTTCTCGTCTAAATCTGACCGCACTTTGAATGCCTAAACTGAGAAAGGATACTTGATAGGTTCGTGAGATTGATAACCCACCACCTTGAAATCATCCATCGTTACCCAAGTTTCAAGATCTTCAAGGGTTTTAATATCAGGATTAATTTCTAATTGTGGTGAAGGAAATGGTTCACGTTTTAATTGCACATCACGCATTAACTCAAGTTGGTCTTCATAAATATGCGCATTTACAATTTTATGATATGCCTTACCCGGTTTATTGCCGGTAATTTGCGCCATCAAAGCAAGGAAAGTAAAGACCTGAATTTGATTGAAGTTTAAGCCAAGTGGCACATCACAAGAGCGTTGGTAGCTCGTTAAGTGCAATGTATCGCCTA
>JAGZRY010000428.1 GCA_018381425.1 Haemophilus parainfluenzae | reverse complement strand
CTCGACTTATCACTTTGGTTGGCAAATCGGTTATGTCAATTTTTCGATTGTGATTATTGTTGTGTTAAGTGCCTTTGTAACTGGATTTTTCTCAATGAAAATTCGAGGTAAATTATCACCGCACTTAGTCAAAAAACTATTGGGTATTATTTTATTGGTAATCAGTGCTTATATGTTACTTATCCATTCCATAAAATAAAAAATGGCAGAGGAAAACGCCTCTGCCATTTTGATTATTTTTCTTCTTTTTTCACTTCATCCCACAGAATATCCATTTCGATTAAAGAAAGATCTTTAAGTAATACGCCTCGTTCTAATGCCTTTCCTTCAACTTTGCGAAAACGTTGTTCAAATTTATTATTTGCCTTACGTAAAGCCTCTTCCGCATTACATTTAAGATGGCGAGACAAATTGACAGTAGCAAAAAATAAATCCCCGATTTCTTCTTCTATTCTTTCTTGATTGCGAGGTGTTTGGTTGATTTCATCTAGTACTTCTTCTAATTCTTCTTCAACTTTAGCAAATACAGGCTCAAGTTCATTCCAATCAAACCCAATCTTTGAACACTGTTTTTGCATTTTCTGTGCTCTTAACAATGCAGGAAAAGCATTTGGAACATTATCTAAAATAGACTGTTGTTTTTGAGCTAATTTTTCTTGTGCTTTGATACTGTTCCAACGGGCTAACGCTTCTTCTTCATTTCCAGCTGTAGCATCACCAAATACATGAGGATGGCGACGTACAATCTTTTCAGAAACATCATTAAGAACATCATCAAATGTAAAATAACCATCCTCTGAAGCGAGTTGACTGAAAAACACCACCTGTAATAAAAGATCACCAAGCTCTTCTCTTAAATTAGCAATATCTTTCTTTTGGATGGCATCAATGACTTCATAAGTTTCTTCAGTTAAACAAGGAATCATGGAGTCATAATTTTGTTTAAGATCCCAAGGACAGCCTCCATTAGGATTACGTAATTGTGCAATTAATTGAATAAAATCTTGAATAGAATAACGCATAAGAATATCTCTGAAACACTAAAATGCAATTAGTATAAAACGAATAACAAAATAGACAATATTCTTATAAAAAATTAAAGATAAATTGATATGGAATAATGGCAGGGGCGGAGAGGCTCGAACTCCCAACACCCGGTTTTGGAGACCGGTGCTCTACCAATTGAACTACGCCCCTATTGGTATTAAGAATTGGCGGAATGGACGGGACTCGAACCCGCGACCCCCTGCGTGACAGGCAGGTATTCTAACCAGCTGAACTACCACTCCGCTAAATAAGGTATGATTGGCAGTGACCTACTCTCACATGGGGAAGCCCCACACTACCATCGGCGTAACAATGTTTCACTTCTGAGTTCGATATGGATTCAGGTGGGACCATTGCACTGTTGCTGCCAAAATTTTTATTTTGTTAATTTACTATTAAAATAAACTAACAAAATAAAAAGTACCTGGCGGTGTCCTACTCTCACATGGGGAAGCCCCACACTACCATCGGCGCATCGGCGTTTCACTTCTGAGTTCGGTATGGGGTCAGGTGGGACC
>JAGZRY010000427.1 GCA_018381425.1 Haemophilus parainfluenzae | reverse complement strand
TATGGATATTATGTCCATTGCGTATCAGCACGGTTTAGCTTGTGTTCAGGTGATGTTTATTCGTCAAGGTAAAGTATTAGGCAATCGCAGTTATTTTCCTAAAGTACCCGCTAATACAGATTTATCTGAACTCACAGCCACTTTTGTTGGGCAGTTCTATTTGCAAGGTCATCAGGGAAGAAGTATCCCAAATAGTATTATTGTGGATCATAAATTAGATGAAAAAGCCGAGCTTGAAGCTTTATTAACTGAACAGGCCGGTCGAAAAGTGGTGATACAAGAATCCGCTAAAAGCGATAAAGGTAAATATCTACAACTAGCACAAATTAATGCCAAAGCGGCTTTAGCGACTCAACTTAAACAATCTTCCCGAATGTACGAACGTTATCAAGCCCTTTGTGAGTTGCTTAATATGCCTGAAATTAAACGCATGGAATGTTTTGATATTAGTCATACGATGGGTAATCAAACCGTGGCATCTTGCGTGGTATTTAATCAAGAAGGCCCACTGAAATCAGATTATCGCCGTTTTAATATTGAAGGCATTACTGGCGGCGATGATTATGCCGCGATGGAGCAAGCCTTAAAGAAACGTTACGACCGCGATCTTGATGAAGATAAAATCCCCGATATTATTTTTATTGATGGTGGTAAAGGACAGCTTAATCGAGCCTTAGAGGTGTTTCATCATCTCAACGTAAAATGGGATAAAAATCGACCGCACTTAATTGGTGTGGTAAAAGGAGTGGATCGTCGAGCAGGACAAGAAGTGTTGATTATCAGCAAACAAGATCGAGAAATCCATTTGCCAGATGATAGCCTTGCACTGCATTTAATCCAACATATTCGAGATGAAAGCCATAATCATGCGATTAGCGGTCATCGTCAAAAACGCCAAAAAGCCTTTACCCAAAGTGGATTGGAAACCATTGACGGGGTAGGCGCTAAACGACGTCAAGCCTTGTTGAAATATTTAGGTGGATTGCAAGGTGTCAAAAATGCCACGTTGGATGAAATCGCCTCTGTACCTGGTATTTCTAAAGCGTTAGCAGAAAAGATTTTCGAGACCTTAAAAAGTTAGGAAAAATCTTGATTTTCTACGCGAACTGTCTATGATTCAACCTTTCGGATTTTATATAGGAACATATTATGTTTGAATGGCTTGTTGATCCCGAAGCATGGATTTCATTGCTAACTTTAACCGCACTTGAAATCGTCTTGGGTATCGATAACATTATTTTTATTAGTATTTTAGTGGGACGTTTACCTGCGAATCAACGCCAATCTGGTCGTATTATCGGTCTTGGGTTAGCGATGATTACCCGTATTTTACTTCTTGTTTCCCTTTCTTGGATGATGAAATTAACGGAACCACTGTTCACTTTAGTCGGTCAGGAAATTTCAGGCCGCGATTTGATTTTATTCCTTGGGGGCTTATTCCTGATTGTGAAAAGTACAGGCGAAATTAAAGAAGCGATGCATCCTGAAGCACATCATGAAGAAGAGAATAACAAGAAGAAAGTCAGTTATTTGGGTGTATTAATCCAAATTGCGATTTTAGATATTGT
>JAGZRY010000028.1 GCA_018381425.1 Haemophilus parainfluenzae | reverse complement strand
GGAATTTAGCGTACAATACGGCCATTTTTTATTATTCACAGATTATTATGAAATTTATCGTTAAACTTTTTCCTGAAATTATGATTAAAAGCGAAACCGTGCGTAAGCGTTTCGCAAAAATTTTGACATCTAATATCCGCAATATTTTACAGAAATATGATGAAGAAATAGCGGTTGTTCGTCATTGGGATTACATTGAAGTGCGCTCAAAAAATGAAGCCAATCGTGAAGAGTTGATTGCGCTTTTACAACGCATTCCAGGGATTCATCATTTTTTAGAAGTAGAAGAAAAACCGTTTACCGATTTACATCATATCTTTGAGTTGACTTTAGCGGATGTTGCTACTCAACTTGAAAACAAAACCTTTTGCGTGCGTGTAAAACGTAAAGGTAAACATGATTTCAGTTCCATTGAAGCAGAACGCTATATCGGTGGTGGCTTAAATCAGCATATTGAAAGTGCAAAAGTACGTTTAAAAAATCCTGATGTGACCGTTCGTATTGATATTGAAGATGACAAAATGATGCTGGTGAAAGCCCGTCATGTTGGCCTTGGTGGTTATCCAATTGGGACACAAGAAGACGTGCTTTCATTGATTTCAGGGGGCTTTGACTCTGGCGTATCCAGTTATATGCTTATTCGTCGTGGTTCACGTGTGCATTATTGTTTCTTCAATTTAGGTGGGGCAGCCCATGAAATTGGCGTGAAACAAATGGCTTACCATATTTGGAGCCGTTATAGCTCATCTCATAAAGTCCGCTTTATTGCCATTCCTTTTGAAGGCGTAGTGGGCGAGATTTTAGAGAAAGTTGATAATGGCCAAATGGGCGTCGTATTAAAACGAATGATGGTGCGCGCAGCAAGTAAAGTCGCACAACGTTTTGATATTCAAGCTATTGTTACGGGTGAGGCACTCGGGCAAGTATCTAGCCAAACTTTAACCAATTTACGTTTAATTGATGAAGCATCCGATGCATTAGTCTTACGTCCACTCATTACTCATGACAAAGAACAGATCATCGCGATGGCGAAAGAGATCGGCACAGATGATATTGCCAAATCAATGCCGGAATTCTGTGGGGTGATTTCTAAAAATCCAACGATTAAAGCGGTACGTGAAAAAATTCTTGAAGAAGAAAATCACTTTGATTTTGGTGTGTTAGAAAGTGCGGTTGAAAATGCACAATATTTAGATATTCGTCAAATTGCAGAAGAAACTGAGAAAGAAGTGGTGGAAGTGGATACCATTTCAGTGCTTGGTGAAAACGATATTATTTTAGATATTCGCAGCCCAGAAGAGACAGATGAAAATCCATTTGAATCAGACGAGCATCAAGTGATGCAATTACCATTTTACAAATTATCTTCGCAATTCGGCTCATTAGATCAAAGTAAAAACTATGTGCTTTATTGTGAACGAGGTGTGATGAGTAAACTGCAAGCGCTTTATTTAAAAGAAAATGGTTTTACAAATGTAAGAGTTTTCGGGAAAAAATAAGCCAAAAAATGACCGCACTTTAACGTGCGGTTTTTTTATTTGTAATCTAATTCACCAATTAATTCATCGATAGCTTTGGCAAGTAATGTTCTATCATGACGATAGCTAATATCATCCGCATTCAAGCGTTTAGCTAAGATTTTAACGGAAGAAATCGCAGACAAATCGACCGCACTTTGTTCACGATAAGGGGTAATAGCACCATCAATAATGGGTTCGCCAACAATTTCATGAATTTTCTGAATTCGATCAGCCAGTGAAAGCTGAGAGGCTGCGCCAATTTCTACCCCTAAGTTATCAATAAAAATCACTTTCGCTTTGCTGTTACGAAGGGCAGTCGCTAATTCAGGTAGCAATAGTGGCGGCATAATGCTCGTCATGAAACTTCCTGGACCAAGTAAAATGACTTCCGCTTGTTCTAATGCACTAATCGCTTCCTCTGCAGCTTTAACCATTGGCACTAAGAAGAGCGATTGGGGTAATTCTGTTAAATTATCAATGCTTACCTCACCTACAATACTGGAGCCAGAACCTAAACTCGCGGCAAGATGAACCGGTTCTTCTGACATGGGAATAATGTGAGATTTTACTTTGAGTAATTCACGAATTAAGTTAATGGCTTCAATAGGACGAATATGCATATCTTCTAAGGCTTTGAGCATTAAATTGCCTAAATTATGCCCAGAAAGTTCACCTTCGCCAGTAAAACGGTATTCAAATAATGCGGATGCCGTGCTTGGCTCAATAATGATTTGATTTAAGCAATTACGCAGATCGCCCCACGCAATCCCGCCTTGTTCTTGACGGATTCGACCGGTTGAACCGCCGTTATCTGTAGTCGTGACAATCCCGGTTAAGCGTTCTTTCATAAAACTGAGTGCCGATAACAAACGACCTAATCCATGACCACCACCAATGGCAACAATATGTTTGATTTCGTCTAAATGTTCATGACGACTGTGACGAGATAAATCAGACATTTTTCTTCCTTTTTTACCTATAAATTATTATAAAAAATAATGTTATATATTTTTTTATATAAGTTAATTCTATTATTTTTATCAATATAGTGAGGTTATTCTATCAAATTATTGCTATTAACCGCTTGCTTTTATTACAATACAGACACAATTTATTTTTAACGCATAACTCCGAGCTTGTTTAGCCTAAGTTTCAGAAGAAATACGGCGGCAAGCCAATAACGCGGTATGTTATTCAGGGATACGCTGGAAACGGTTTATCCTCTCCATATTTAGAAAGGTGTAAAATGCAATCCATTCCTATTAAAAACGTGGGAGAGTCTCGCTTGGTCGATCCTTTCCAACGTCAATATTACTATCTACGACTGTCGATTACCGACCAGTGTAATTTTCGTTGTACTTATTGTTTGCCGGATGGCTATCAACCCGAAGCTAACAAGCCAAGTTTCTTAACATTAAAAGAAATTACACACCTAGCTCAAGCCTTTGCTGAAATGGGCACAGAAAAGATCCGTTTGACCGGCGGAGAACCCACTCTACGCAAAGATTTTATTCCTATTGCAGAAAGTATTGCGAACATTGATGGCATTCGTCAATTGGCTGTTACGACTAACGGCTATCGTATGGCAAAAGATGTCGCTGATTGGAAAAAAGCGGGGATTACCTCTGTTAATGTGAGTGTGGATAGTCTTGATCCAAAAATGTTTCATCAAATCACCGGCATCAATAAGTTTGATGACATAATGCGTGGTATCGATCGTGCATTTGAAGTGGGCTACAACAAAGTCAAAGTTAATTCAGTTTTGATGAAAAATTTGAATGACAAAGAGTTTGAGCAATTCCTTGTTTGGGTAAAAGATCGCCCAATTCAAATGCGTTTTATCGAACTCATGCAAACAGGCGAAATGGATAGTTTCTTTGATAAATTCCATCTTTCAGGACAAGTATTAGCGGATAAATTGCTACAAAATGGTTGGCAATTACAACATAAATCCCATACTGATGGTCCAGCTAAAGTATTCACACATCCTGATTATGCAGGTGAAATTGGTTTAATCATGCCTTACGAGAAGAATTTCTGTGCAAGCTGCAATCGTCTCAGAGTGTCAGCGAAGGGCAAACTTCATCTTTGCTTGTTCGGCGAAGAAGGCATTGAATTACGTGATTTATTGCAATCCCATGAACAGCAAGATATTTTGCAAGCCCGTATTTTTGCCGCACTTCAAGGTAAACGTGAACATCATTATTTACATATCGGTGATAGTGGCGTAAGAAACCATTTAGCTTCTATCGGTGGCTAAAAGTAAATAAGTGAATAAACGATTCACTTATTTTGCTTTTGTCGCACATGTAAAACATTCAATATTTTAACCGCACTTTATTTTATTATGACTACATTTACGCATATTAATTCTCAAGGCGAAGCCAATATGGTGGATGTTTCTGCAAAGGCAGAGACCGTTCGTGAAGCTCGTGCTGAAGCCATTGTAACCATGTCAAAAGAAACGCTTTCCATGATTGTGGAAGGCAAACATCACAAAGGCGATGTATTTGCTACTGCTCGTATTGCCGGTATTCAAGCGGCAAAACGCACTTGGGAGCTTATCCCGCTTTGCCATCCTTTATTACTTTCTAAAGTAGAAGTGAATTTAGAACCGTTACTTGAAACAAACCAAGTTCGTATTCAATCGCTTTGCAAATTAACCGGAAAAACCGGCGTAGAAATGGAAGCATTAACGGCGGCGAGTGTGGCAGCCTTAACCATTTACGATATGTGTAAAGCCGTACAAAAAGACATTGTGATTGAGCAAGTTCGTTTATTAGAAAAGAGCGGTGGAAAATCTGGTCATTTTATTGCGGAGGAAAAATAGGATGTTAAATGTTTTATTTTTTGCTCAAACTCGTGAATTAATTGGGGAAGATTCTATTCTGCTTGAAGGCGATTTTGCTACAGCTGAGGCGGTGCGTGAATACCTCGCTCAAAAAGGTGATAGATGGGCGTTAGCGTTAGAAAAAGGGAAGCTTTTAGTAGCGATTAATCAAACTTTGATGCCTTTAGAAAGTGCGGTAAAAAATGGCGATGAAATTGCGTTTTTCCCACCAGTAACAGGGGGCTAAATGACAGATATTCAAATTTCAGTGCAAGAACAACCTTTTAATCAAAATGCCGTTTACCAATGGCTTTCTGAGCAACATTCGGTTGGTGCAACGGTTATTTTTGTGGGGAAAGTACGCGATCTTAATTTAGGCGATGAGGTATCCAGCTTATACTTAGAACATTATCCCGCAATGACAGAAAAAACCTTACGTGAAATTGTAGAACAAGCAAAAGCCCGTTGGGATATTCAGCGAGTGTCTGTGATTCATCGTGTTGGACTTTTACAGACTGGTGATGAAATTGTTTTAGTCGGCATCAGTTCTGCTCACCGAGGTGATGCCTACCATGCTAATGAATTTATTATGGACTTCTTAAAATCCAAAGCGCCGTTCTGGAAAAAAGAACAAACCAATCAAGGTGAACGTTGGATTGAAGCAAGAGAAAGCGATAAAGAAGCGTTAGAGAAGTGGTAATGACAAAGTGCGGTTAAACTTAACCGCACTTTTGCTTTTTATGAATTACAGCACTTTCACAATACTTTCACACAAATAACGAATATTGTCTTCAGTGATACCTGCCACATTGATACGACCAGAACGAACAGCGTAAATGGCAAATTCTTCTTTTAAACGATCCACTTGTTCAGGTGATAAGCCACTGAAAGAGAACATACCATTTTGTTCCATAATAAAGCTGAAATCTTGTTTTGCACCATATTCTTTTAATAACTGAACGAATAAATGACGCATTTTTTTGATGCGTTCACGCATTTCAGTTAATTCATTTTCCCATTCTTGACGAAGTTGTGCATCATTTAATACGGTCGCTACGGTCGCTCCACCGTGAGATGCTGGGTTAGAGTAGAGTGTACGAATAATTGACTTCACTTGTGTTAATGCAGTTGAAGCAATTTCTGCATTTTCAGCCACAAGGGTAAAGGCACCTACACGCTCATTGTATAAACCAAAGTTTTTAGAGAATGAACTCGCGACTAATAATTCTTTATGATTTGCCACAAATGCACGTAAACCGTAAGCATCTTGGTCTAAGCCATTTGCTAAACCTTGATAAGCAAAGTCAAAGAGTGGTAACCAGCCATTTTTTGCTGAAAGCGCAGCTAATTCTTGCCATTGTTCAGGAGTTGGGTCAATACCAGTTGGGTTGTGGCAGCAACCGTGTAAAAGCACGACATCGCCTTCGCTTGCTTGGCTTAAATCTTCAAGTAAATGTTCCCAGTCAAGGGCTTTGCGTTCAGCATCATAATAACGATATTCACGAATCGTCATGCCCACCGCATTGAAAATGGCATTGTGGTTTGGCCATGTTGGCGTACTAATCCACACATTTTGAGCTTTGGTTTGGCGTTTAATGAATTCTGCCGCAATGCGTAATGCACCTGTGCCACCTAAGCTTTGCGCAGTTCTTGCGCGGTTTGCTTTAATGACTTCTGAATCTTTACCGAAAAGAAGCTCTTTTGTGCGTTCGTTATAATCGGCAATACCATCGATAGTCAGATAGTTTTTCGTTTTTTCGTTATCAAATAAGCGTTTCTCTGCTTCTTTCACTGCACGCATAATCGGTGTTGTACCTTGTGCATCTTTATAAACGCCAATACCTAAATTGATTTTATTTTCACGGGTTTCAGATTTGAATGCTTCGCCTAAGCCTAAGATAGGATCGGCCGGAGCCGCTTTGATATGTTCAAACATAGCTTTTCCTTATGTATGTGTTGTGAGATAAGCAATTTTATACTTCAGCCGATAGATTTTATCAAGAAGAACCTGATAAAAATCAACCGCACTTTGATGTTTTTAGATATTCATCAAAAAAGTGCGGTTGTTTTTTTCGATTATTTTAATTTCTCAATCGCCCAATTTAAACCAGATTGATAGTCTTCAGGGAGTTCGTGACGAAGTTTTTCAAGCTGTTGAATAATGATCGTTTTATCAGGATGCATAAT
The DNA here is from genome assembly GCA_018381425.1 of Haemophilus parainfluenzae. Lineage (GTDB taxonomy): Bacteria > Pseudomonadota > Gammaproteobacteria > Enterobacterales > Pasteurellaceae > Haemophilus_D > Haemophilus_D parainfluenzae_O. Next base: position 7,225 of record JAGZRY010000028.1, on the reverse strand, counting down.
ATTGATATGACCTAATTTTCTACCTGGACGAACTTCCTTACCATACCAATGTAATTGGGCGAAAGGCGTGTTCAACCATTGTGGATTATGTTCTGTACCAATTAAATTGACCATGACACTCGGTGCAATGGGTTGTAATGATGGAGTGGGTAAATCTAGTAAAGCTCGTAGATGCAATTCAAATTGACTAATCGCACAGCCTAATTGTGTCCAATGGCCACTGTTATGTACTCGAGGAGCGAGTTCATTAATTAATAATTTATCCCCCGCCACAAAACATTCCATTGCCATTACACCCACATATTCAAGCTTATCCATAATTTTTCCGAGCATAGATTCAGCCTGAATTTGTTGGCTTTGTTGTTGAGGGAATGAAACATCTGTCACACTGTAACGTAAAATGCCATTTTGCTGCAGATTATGCGTCACAGGATAGAAACGTTTTTTACCATTTTTAAATCTTGCGCCTACGATAGACACTTCATAATCAAAAGGAATAAATTTTTCTGCGATAACTTCACCGAATAAATCGTCCGTAATATCACGTTGATTATTTTCAGTGATAATCCATTGACCACGACCGTCATAACCACCGGTACGACGTTTTACCACTACTTTTTCGCCTATGTTTTTTAATACTTCAGGCCATTGCGTTTTATCTTTTAATAAACACCATGGCGAGGTGGAGAGACTGAGTTCATCCAGTAAAGATTTTTGGGTAAAGCGATCAGCCAATAAGCCAAAAACATTCTGATTAACGAAATTCTTATGATGACCTAATAATTCGGTTAAAGGTGTTTTTTCCCAACGTTCAATTTCTGCGGTGATGATGGCATCTTTAGGTAAATCAAATATGGGGGCATTGAACTCAAGGGGCTGGACATGAATATCTAAAGGTGCGCCTGCATAACGTAACATTCTGCCAAGTTGACCATTACCAAGCACATAAACAGTAGGATATAGGGTAGAGTTTTGCATAAAATTTCTCATCAAATCTAGCTAAAAAAGCAACCGCACTTTAAAAAGTGCGGTCAAATTGAAAGGTGTTTTATGTACGTGGATCAGGATTATCCAATACCATATTGGTTTGATTTTCGCGGAATGCTTGTAGGCGAGCGAATAACGCATCATCCCAACCTGCAAGAATTTGTGCTGCGAGTAATCCTGCATTCGCTGCACCAGCAGGGCCAATCGCTAACGTACCGACAGGAATGCCTTTCGGCATTTGCACGATAGAATAGAGACTATCAACACCGCTTAACATAGAGCTTTTAACAGGGACACCCAATACGGGCACAAGTGTTTTAGCCGCAATCATACCGGGTAAATGAGCTGCACCACCAGCACCCGCAATAATCACTTTGTAACCATTCTTTTGTGCATTTTCGGCAAATTCAAACAGCTTGTCGGGGGTTCGATGTGCGGAAACGACTTCAACATGATATGCCACATTGAGTTCATCTAAAATTTGAGTGGCTTCTTGCATGGTTGCCCAGTCGCTTTTTGAGCCCATAACAATAGCAATTTGTGCGGTATTTGACATATTTTTAAAAATTTATCTGATAAAAAACGATGCGTAGAATAGCATATTTGCCTACTTTTAAGCAAACGTTTGCTATGTGGTAAAAACTGAAAATTCCATTGCAAGTTTTGTCATAAAATCTTATCCTAATACGAGTTTTTTTCTTAGAAATAGAGCCGATTATGTTAGCTAAAGCGAAATATAGAAAAGATTACAAACAACCTGATTTTACGGTTACGGATATTTTCCTTGATTTTCAATTAGATCCTAAGCATACCGTTGTCACTGCAAAAACAACCTTCCAACGTTTAAATGATGAAGCAACCCATTTACGATTAGATGGTCATGGCTTCCAATTTGCCTCCATTAAATTCAATGGCGAAGATTTTAAACATTATCATCAAGACCATGAAAGTTTAACGTTAGATTTAACCAATCAAAGTGCGGTCAATTTTGAACTTGAAATTGTGACGAATTTAGAACCTGCACAAAACACCTCTTTACAAGGGCTTTATCAATCTGGCGAGGGTATTTGTACACAATGTGAAGCAGAAGGTTTCCGTCAAATCACTTATATGCTTGATCGACCAGATGTATTAGCTCGCTATACAACCAAAATTACCGCAGATAAGACTAAATATCCTTACTTACTTTCTAATGGTAACCGCATTGCAAGTGGTGAATTAGAGGATGGTCGTCATTGGGTTGAATGGAATGACCCATTCCCGAAACCAAGCTATTTATTCGCTTTAGTGGCGGGTGATTTTGATTTATTACAAGATACCTTTACGACAAAAAGTGGTCGTGAAGTGGCCTTAGAGCTTTATGTTGACCGTGGAAATCTTGATCGTGCCTCTTGGGCAATGGAAAGTCTGAAAAAAGCGATGAAATGGGATGAAGACCGTTTCAATTTAGAATATGACTTAGATATTTACATGATTGTTGCTGTGGACTTCTTCAATATGGGCGCCATGGAAAATAAAGGGTTGAATATTTTTAACTCTAAATTTGTGTTGGCAAACCCACAAACAGCAACCGATGATGATTATCTCGCCATTGAAAGCGTGATTGCACATGAATATTTCCATAATTGGACGGGAAACCGTATAACTTGCCGTGATTGGTTCCAATTAAGTTTGAAAGAAGGTTTAACGGTTTTCCGTGATCAAGAATTTTCATCAGACACCGGTTCTCGAGCAGTCAATCGTATTAATAACGTGAAATTCTTACGTACGGTGCAATTTGCCGAAGATGCAAGCCCAATGTCACACCCAATCCGCCCTGAAAAAGTCATTGAAATGAATAACTTCTATACCGTGACTGTATATGAAAAAGGGGCAGAGGTGATTCGTATGTTGCACACCTTATTAGGTGAACAAGATTTCCAAAAAGGGATGCAACTCTATATTGCTGAAAACGATAGTAAAGCGGCAACCTGTGAAGATTTTGTTTCTGCAATGGAACGTGCAAATGACGTTGATTTAGCACAATTCCGTCGTTGGTATAGCCAATCAGGTACACCAGAATTATTAATTAGCGATGCCTATGATGAACAAACCCATACTTATCGTTTAACCGTTTCGCAATCTACGCCGCCAACTGCGGATCAAATGGAAAAAGTAAATTTACATATTCCATTGAAAATTGCGCTTTATGATGCCAAAGGCACGAAACAAATGTTACAGCATAACGGTGAGTTGTTAAGCGATGTGTTAAATGTAACAGAAAAAGACCAAGTGTTTGAATTCCATGGTATTTATGGTCGCCCAACTCCTGCGTTATTATGTAATTTCTCTGCACCGGTGAAGCTCGATTATGATTACACCACAGAGCAGTTATTAGGTTTACTTAAGTTCGCTGATAACCAATTTGCTCGTTGGGATGCGGCACAAATGCTGTTTACTCAAGAATTACGTCGTAATGTGGCACATTTCCAACAAGGTGAAGCTTTTGACATTTCGCCTGATATTTTGACCGCACTTGCCCATGTATTGGAAAATTACGAACAGGATATCGAATTAGCCACATTAATCCTGACCTTGCCAAAAGACATTGAGTTTGCTGAAAACTTCAAAACAATTGATCCAGATGGCATTTCTGCTGCAAGAGAATTTATGTTGGTACAAATCGCAGAATACTTGAAAGAAGATTTGCTACGTATTTATACACATATTCGTCTTGAAAATTATCAAGTGACTCAAGAAGATATTGCTTTACGAGCAATGCGTAATCTTTGTTTAAGTTATTTGGCTTACACCAATTTAGGCAATAATGTAGTGCAAAAACATTACAATAATGCCAATAATATGACGGATACTTTAGCGGCATTAAATATGGCGACCAAAGCTGCGTTACCTTGTCGTGATACCTTGTTGACCGATTTTGAACAAAAATGGCAACATGATGGTTTAGTCATGGATAAATGGTTTGCTTTACAAGCAACTCGCCCAGATGAAAACGTATTGGAAATTGTACAAGTGTTAATGGATCACCCAAGTTTTAACTTCAACAATCCAAACCGTTTACGTTCATTAGTGGGTAGCTTTGCAAATCACAACTTAAAAGCTTTCCATCATATTAGTGGTTCTGGCTATCGCTTCTTAACGGATGTCTTAATTCGTTTAAATGAAAGCAATCCACAAGTAGCTGCGCGTTTAATTGAGCCATTAATTCGTTTCTCACGTTTTGATGCACAACGTCAAACACTAATGAAACGAGCCTTAGAACGTTTAAGTGCAGTTGAAGATCTCTCAAAAGATTTATTTGAGAAGATTGAAAAAGCCTTGCAATAAAATAAAAAGTGCGGTTAATTTTGACCGCACTTTCCATTTACAGTGAACTATCCTGAGAGATAAACGAGTATGTATTCTTTGATCCGTAAAGCCATCTTTTCCCTTGATCCTGAAACCGCCCATGATTTAGTGATTAAATCATTGCATTTAGCGGGTAAATCACCTTTTCAATTTTTATTGAATCAACTTTTGGCTTGTCCACAAGGTACGCCTAAGCAAGTAATGGGCATTACGTTTAAAAATCCTATTGGGTTAGCGGCGGGCGCAGATAAAAATGCCGAAGCGATTGATGGATTTGGTGCGATGGGATTTGGTTTTATTGAAGTCGGTACGGTTACGCCTTTAGCGCAAGAGGGGAATGCGAAACCTCGTCAATTCCGTTTAGTTGAAGCGGAAGGGATTATTAACCGTAATGGATTCAATAATTATGGCATTGATTATGTGGTCGAGAATGTTAAAAAGGCAAAATTTGATGGCGTAATTGGGATTAATATTGGTAAAAATAAAATCACGCCGCTTGAAAAGGGGAAAGATGATTACCTATTTTGCCTAAACAAAGCCTATAACTATGCGGATTATATTACGGTAAATATTTCGTCACCGAATACACCGGATTTGCGCCAATTGCAGTATGGTGATTACTTTGATGATTTACTGCAAAGTGTAAAACAGCGTCAAAAAGTATTAGCTGAGCAATACAATAAATATGTGCCGATTGCAGTAAAAATAGCACCTGATTTATCCGAGTCCGAGCTCGTTCAAATTGCAGATACATTACTTCGTCATCAAATGGATGGAGTAATTGCGACTAATACCACCATTTCACGCGACAACGTCACAGGTTTGAAAAATGCGGAACAACAAGGTGGCTTAAGTGGAAAACCGTTACAGCAAAAAAGTACAGAAATTATTCGAAGATTGCATCAAGAGCTGAAAGGGCAAATTCCGATTATTGGTAGTGGTGGTATTGATGGTGTACAAAATGCACAAGAGAAGATTGAAGCCGGTGCAGAGTTGTTACAAGTTTATTCTGGTTTGATTTATCACGGCCCAAGCTTAGTTAAAGAATTAGTGAAAGCGATTAAATAAATGACAAAAAAATGTGATTTACATTGCCATAGTACGGCTTCAGATGGTGTTTTAACGCCTACAGAGCTTGTGCAACGAGCTCATGAGCAAGGTGTCAATGTGCTCGCTTTATGTGATCACGACACCGTGATGGGCATTGATGAAGCCAAAATTGAAGCAGATAAATTAGGTATTGAGCTAATTAATGGCGTGGAAATTTCAACGAATTGGGAAGGTCGTGGCATCCATATTGTTGGATTAAATTTTGATAAAACGCATCCAAAAATGACCGCACTTTTAGCTGAACAAAAATCACTGAGAGAAAAAAGAGCGGTCGAAATTGGCCATAAATTAGAAAAAGTAGGCGTTCCCAATGCCTATGAAGGCGCAAAAGCGTTAGCCAATGGGGAAGTAACTCGTGCGCATTATGCGCGTTATTTGGTACAAATCGGAAAGGTTTCAAATGATGGGCAAGCCTTTAAGCGTTATCTCGGTGGTGGAAAATCGTGTTTTGTCAAAGCTGAATGGGTTGATATTCCAACAGCGATTGAGACGATTCATGCTGCAGGTGGCGTTGCCGTCATTGCTCACCCTATGCGTTATAACATGACAGGAAAATGGATTCGTCGATTAATTGTTGATTTCAAACAATGGGGCGGTGATGGCATGGAAGTCGCAGATAGTGGACAGACCAAAGATCAACGTCAATACCTTACACGTTTAGCCAATGAATATGACTTAGCCGCTTCTCTAGGGTCGGATTTTCATTTTCCTTGCGGATGGATTGAATTAGGAAAGAATTTGTTTTTACCTGAAGAGGTAAAACCGATTTGGACATTATTTGAATAATAAAGGGCGGTCAATTCGCCCTTGTTTTTATATTTGACTGTTTTCACACAAACCGAGACTCGCTAGAAATTCAATAAATGCGCGAACTTTAGCCGGTAAATGACGACGATTTGGGTAAACCACATAAATATCTAAAGGTTTTTGTTTATATTCAGACAAAATTTCAACTAATTCACCTGAAGCAAGCGCATCTTTTACAAAGAAACCAGGTGAATTGCTAATGCCCAAGCCCGCTTTCGTCATTTCTAACAATGCCATACCATTATTGGAAATTACTTTAGATTGAATTTTATAACGTTGAATTTGATTGGCTTTTGTTGATTGCCAATGCACTTGGTTTAACGATGATTTATAAAGTAAACCTTGGTGATATTCTAAATCATCAGGTGTAAGCGGGATTCCGCGAGCCTCTAAATAACTTGGCGAAGCAACAAAATGCATAGGGGAACTGCTAATTTTACGCGCAACAAGTGAGCTATCTTGCATATAGCCGATACGTAATGCTAAATCATAGCCTTCCGCAACAAGATCGACACGTTTGTCTTCAAATTCAATTTCTACGTGTAAATTAGGATGAAGTTCAATAAATTTAGGCAAGTTCGATGAAATATAAAGTAAGCCAAAATCACGTGGCACAGAGATTAATAAATTACCTTGTAAGCTCGTCGCCATATTGCTGATGCTTGAATCAGCCTCGCTTAAATCTAATAGAATGGCTTGGCAACGTTGGTAATAAAGCATACCGGCTTCAGTTGGCACAATTTTTCGTGTTGTACGTTGTAATAATCGCGTTTTTAAATGTTCTTCTAATTGTGAAACTAATTTACTTGCCATTGCCACAGAAATATTCTGTTGGTTTGCGGCTTGTGTAAAACTTTGCGTTTCGATCACTTTGCAGAAAACCGAAATTGCATTGAGTTTATCCATTTATAAATCCTTTTTGAAAAAAAGCTTGATTTTATCGGCGTAAGTTTGCAGTATATCGCCAATTTTA
>JAGZRY010000426.1 GCA_018381425.1 Haemophilus parainfluenzae | reverse complement strand
AGCAGGTTTATTTTTTCTAATCGCAAACAGTTTTTTAGGATTCTATTTGCTTGTTAAATTTGATAATCTTTTTCTTTTATTAGGATATGAATTTAGCGAAGATTCAAGTCTCGGTATCTTTATTTCCACACTGATTTTTTCAGTCATTATTATTGTTAACTACAAATTGATGCCAAATTCTTTGGTTAGGATTCTACTGGTTATCCAACTTCTCGTTTATTGGCAAATTTCCTATGATATATATTTCCATAGTTACAGCTTGAATAACACATGGTTTAATAAAATCCAGCTACTGAGTTCGATCATCTTCTTTTATTGGAGCATGAGACCTCATCAATCAGAGCGAATTCATTTAAAGCCGATTGCCTGGGGAATGGTGCTATTCTCTTTATGGAGCTCTTTGCCATCTTATATGATGCTTCCTTTGGTAGATTATGGTCTTATTGATACAGATGTTTCAAGTGATGTCATGCCAGCAGACGCGATGAGTATTGATAACATGTTGCAAGTCTTAAGTGGACAATTTTGGTCACACTTCCAGTTTGATGTTAGTCATATCTTATATCTGCTTATCTGTGCATTACCATTAATTGTCTATGCACTAATGAATAAGCATAGTGAATCCAAACACACAGAAGCAGTGTTAATTTTATTAGTATTAACCTTGTTTGCATTAGGCTTTGTTGGGATACCCGTCATTTTATATTTAACAGCGTTATTATTGCTTGTTTATTGGACGGACAGCCGTGCGTTCTTCGGTCTTTTGGTATTTGCCTTTGTTGTTTATTTAGGTGGGTTCTATTACCAATTGAGCATCCCATTACTCTATAAAGGGGGATTGCTAGTAAGCTTTGCCGTTATTTTTGCGATTGTTACTTTATTCTTGCATGCACGTTATAAAGCGCCTTCACAAAGTGCGGTCGAAAACCATTCTGTTTTTAAAGCACCGATTTGGCTTGTTGGCGTCTTTGTGATTGCGTTATTGGGGGCGGTGAACTATAAAGTGCAGCAATTTGAAGATGTGCTGGCTACCGGTAAGCCTGTTGTCTTAAAAATCGCTCCTGTGGATCCTCGTTCATTGATGCAAGGCGATTATATGGTATTGAATTACGCTATTTTATCTGAGTTTCAGCAAAGTCAGTTTTTACCTGAATCGAATGAATCTCTTGAAACTAGTGAGTCTATTGATGCTGGTGAAGCTAATGAAACCATTGAAACCTCAGGTATAGATGAATCAAGTCCTTCGGGGAAAAAAGCTTATATCCTTGTTCATCTTGATAAAAATCATGTTGCGACATTTTGTGAGGAGCAATCAGAGATACCAACAGATTTTAAACATTGCACACCAAATGTTTATTTACCAATTCGTTATAAAGGTGGTTGGCTTCGTAAATTACCAAGCCAAGATTATTTCTTTGCGGAAGGGAAAGGTGAATATTATGCACAAGCAGAATATGCAGAGTATCGCTTTAAAGACGGTATTTTATTGCTAGCTCGTTTATTAGATAAGGATTTAAAAGGGCTATAAAGCATTGGTGACAAATAAGGGCGTATTTGATACGCCCTTATTTTTT
>JAGZRY010000425.1 GCA_018381425.1 Haemophilus parainfluenzae | reverse complement strand
GACAAAAGGTTCCCCATCCCCCACAAAAACATAATAAAATTGAGATTTCATATTCTCAACAACTATAAAATCCTCATATAAGCTATCATTATTCTCTCCCCGCTCAGTCCTATTTATCAATTCATTGGAATATGCCGATTTATCCTCGTATTTTATCATCTGATAGGTACCATCTGGAATATAGTTCTCTTGATACTTCCAAAATCTTCCCTCTCCCCTTCATATTAGCCTACTCTTTAATACTATTTTACCAAAAATAGAGAGGAAATCTGTGACTTGACTACCAAAGAAAAAGAGGTTGAGAACTCATACTCTCAAACCTCTTTTCAGCTATTTACTTTTTAAGATCCTCAGCACCAATGACTGGGTATTCGGTCAATCCTGATACTACTTCTTTAGCCTGGTCTGATTCTTCTGATTTTTTCTCAAGATCAAACTTAGGTGCATCTTTTTCATAAGCATTAATGATATCAGCTACTACTGGGTGACGTACGACATCACTAGCAGAGAAGTGAACAAAATCAATAGCCTTGATTCCCTTTAATTTCTCCATGGCATCAATCAGGCCTGATTTAACACGACGTGGCAAGTCAATCTGACTCATGTCCCCATTGACAATCATCTTAGAATTAAAACCAAGACGAGTCAAGAACATTTTCATTTGCATGATGGTTGTATTTTGTGCTTCATCAAGGATAACAAAGGCATCCTCTAGGGTACGACCACGCATATAAGCGAGGGGGGCAATCTCAATAATTTCACGTTCCATAAGTCGGGTCGTCTGCTCCTTGCCGAGAATTTGATAAAGGGCATCATAAACAGGCCGAAGGTAAGGATCCACCTTTTCCTTGAGATCACCAGGCAAGAAACCAAGGCTCTCACCCGCCTCAACTGCTGGACGTGTCAAAACTATACGTTTAACTTGACCACGTTTAAGAGCTGTAACCGCAAGGGTAACCGCCAAAAAAGTCTTCCCTGTACCAGCTGGACCAATCCCAAAGACCACATCATGGTTTTTAATGCTATCAACATAAACCTTTTGCCCCAAGGTCTTCACTCGGATTGGTTTGCCACTATGGTCTTTAATAATTTCTTCTTCGTAAAGGGCAACAAATTTGTCAATCGAACCATCTTGAGCCATGGTTAAGGCTGCAACAACATCTGAGGTGTTGACTAACATTCCACGCTCCACCAAAACAAGGAGGGCTTGAATGGTCAAACGAGCCAATTCAACACTTTCCTCGTCATCTCCAAGGATCTGCACACGCTCTGTTCGAGCATGAATGATAACATTTAGGTTTTCTTCAATAAGTTTTAGATGGCGCTCATTGGTCCCAAAAAGTGACAAGACATCATCTGGGTGATTTAGGGTAATTTCAACAGAATACTCTTGCAAATAGAGTTCCTCTTTCTTTCGTCTTTTTCTCCATTATATCAAAAAAATCACGCCAGGCGTGACTTTTTATTATTCTGACTTATTCATTAAATGACACGTGAACATGGTCATAGTGGTTTTCAGTAACGCTACCACGGTCTGGCATTTGGTTCCATGTGTTAGCTGGTCCGTAGATATTATCTACTGG
>JAGZRY010000424.1 GCA_018381425.1 Haemophilus parainfluenzae | reverse complement strand
GATCATTTAGCTTTAAGAGCAAATAGTGAAGAAAAAGCAAAAAATTGGCTGACAGAGTTATTAAAGTGCGGTAAAATTTTAAGCGATAATATCGTTAATGGGCGTTCTATCTATTTGATTGAATTAGATGAGCCAGTTGATTTCATTGGTCAGCCTGTCGATGTTATTGAATTACCGTTTCCTAAAAATAAACAATATCCCCAAGAAACTTGGGAGCATGTTGAAATTGTGATGCCGTTTTTACCTCATGAATCTATTGAGGATTGGGTTAATCGAATTTGCAATACATTTTTATGGAAGGAACTAACTCAATTAACCATGAAGGTGAGCGAACCTAAGGTGGAAGGGGAGCAATTGCCCAATCCATCAATTGCAGTGAGTTTTGTTGATAAAACAGAAAATCATGTTTGCATAAAGATTCATCCTTATACAATAAAGAAAATACTCGAGGTTTAGTGTAATGAAAAAAATTACTTTAGCATTAACTGTCTTATTAAGTTTAGGTTTATCAGCTTGTTCATCTCAATCACAGAAAGATGAAAGCGCTTATAAAGGTCAAGTTATCTTCACCGAATTACAAGGTGATAATGTAAAATTAACCGTTCGTAAAAATGACTGTTCATATAAACAAGAAGGTGAAACTGAAGTGATCGTTCACAAATACGATTCAACTTTAGTAACTGGTGCTTGTGTGAAAGTATCTGACAACGGTCAAGGCGTGAAAAACGTTTCAACTTGGTCTCCAAGAAACCCAATCTAATTTATTTTTAGAAGGTTAGTTTTATGAAAAAAGTAACAGTTGCATTAGCACTTATGATGTCTATCGGTTTGACTGGTTGTGCGAACACTGATGTTTTTAGCGGTGATGTTTATACAGCTGATCAAGCAAAAGAAGCTCGTTCAATTAGCTATGGTACAATCGTATCTGTACGCCCTGTTAAAATACAAGCAGATAACAATGGTGTGATTGGTTCTGTTGGTGGTGGTGCTTTAGGTGGTATCGCTGGTAGTACAATTGGTGGTGGTACAGGCCAAGCCATCGCAAGTGTTGTAGGAGCCATTGGTGGTGCTATTGTAGGTAGCAAAATTGAAGAGAAAATGAGTCAAGTTAATGGTGCAGAACTTGTTATCAGAAAAGATAATAGAGAAGAGATCGTTGTAGTTCAAAAAGCAGATCCTAGTTTTAAAGCTGGTCGTCGCGTAAGAATCGTTGGCGGTTCATCATTAAATGTTTCTGTTATCAACTAACTAGAACTAAAATAGAAAAAGCGAGCCATGATAGGTTCGCTTTTTTTATGTTTTAAATCAAAAGAAAGTGCGGTTGTTTTTTGCTTGAAAGTCAAAAATATGATAAAACTATCAACCGTTATTTCACATCAACAATAGGAAGCAAAATGTCAAATTTACAACAAGTTATTGAAGCTGCATTTGAAAAACGTGCAGAAATTACCCCTAAAACAGTTGATGCACAAACTCGTGCAGCAATCGAAGAAGTGATCGAAGGATTAGATAGCGGTAAATACCGTGTTGCAGAAAAAATTGATGGTGAATGGGTTACTCACCAATGGTTGAAAAAAGCAGTATTATTATCTTTCCGTAT
>JAGZRY010000423.1 GCA_018381425.1 Haemophilus parainfluenzae | reverse complement strand
CGTTATATTGAAACACGTCATTGGCTTCACCATGACGAATAATTACTTCACCATTTTCTGTTTGTACATTCAAGTTAAATTTTTCTTCCATTGTGTTAACCTCTCTTTTCAGTAGTTGAATTAAATGTTAGGACTTCTAATTGCGGCTTTTCGTTGACATCAACTTTTACTGTGAAGTCGTCCGCATAAGAACCGATAGCACGACGTGAGATAGCTGGTAATGTTGATTTAATATTGTAACCAAGTTCTACGATGGTATCGGTATCTGGAACTCGTAACATTTCAATATTAATAGTGATTTTAGCTTTCTGACCTTTTGAGATTTTTCGTAATGCATCTTTGTACATTTCCTCAAATTCAGCTTCTAACTTTCCATCACAAATATTAGTTAGATTTAAGACTTGTTGTTTTTCATTCATTTGTTTACTCCTTACTTTTTAAAATTTGAATGATGTCATAAAATGGATCTTTACTATCCATATCTTTATAACGTTCGTCAAAGATAATTTGCTTTTGATATGTTTGCATGGTTCCGATGCAAACTTGAAGATATAAGACTTTGTTATTATTTGGTACATTTTCTTTAACAAATCCAATTGTTGAACCAAGGAGTACTGCTAATACTTCTTCATTATTTTCAAAACTGTCTTTGTTATAACTAATACCTATCTTTTTATCTGGATTAGCTTCATCTATTAAGATTTCAATGCGTTTCATTTCTCCTCCATGCTATAATTAACTTAGGTATAATTTGCCTACGCCCGCTAGTCTTTCCAATTGCTATTAGCGGGCGTTTTCTTTTTCATACACATTAGCGCACACCCAAACTAGTCCGCCAATAATGATTTGTAATAAAAACTGGAAAAAACCAATTCTATCAATTTCTAGGCTTCCCATGGATCCGATAATCCATATAAAAGCAGCCCATTTTAAAGCAATAATCACAACTTCAACTCCCCTTCTACCATAACCAGTAAATCACTGGTTATTTTTCGTATACTCATTTTTAACTTTTCATTTTCTTGTAAAAGCTTATTACGCTCCTTTTCTAACTTTCTGTATTGTAGTGGACTGTATTCATCCACAATCCCTACCAGCGCCTCGACTTCTTTTTTATTGAAGCGGACGCCCGGAAGCCCTTTTACTTCACGTAGGATGCCACGTTCCCTAAGATTGTTGACGCTGCTTTCGCTGCATTGGAGCAATTCTGCAACGTCTTTAATCGTATAAACTATGGGTTCCATACTGGAATCCTTGATTCTACTTTTGCCATCCTATCTGCTTCACGACATTCTTTGATTTTGCCGTGGATGGACTTTCTACATAACTTACTTGTATGTCGTTTAGCAAAGTATTCCCTAATAATCTTTCTCCAATATTGTGCATACTCAGCATTTCGACCAGCCCAACCGAATGCAGTTGATGTGTTTCCATAGACTTTGTTTGCTACTAACAGGTCTTTTTGATTTTGTACTAGCATGTTTCATCTCCTTTGCATTACCTTTTAAATATTATTGATGTGATTTTAAATCACTATACTTTTTAAAAAAAATAGACTTAACCTCAAGGTTTGATAAATGTAAGATTTCTGTTAATTTTGC
>JAGZRY010000422.1 GCA_018381425.1 Haemophilus parainfluenzae | reverse complement strand
TGAAATGAAATGATAGCTGAGATTATGGCGCTTAACTCCATCCTGGGTGATGGAGTGAGATCATGTCGACAGAAAGGAATAGAACGGATTGGAGTGGAATGGAATGGAGTAGAATGCAGTGGAGTGGAGTGGAGTGGAATGGACTGGAATGGAATGGATTAGAATGCAGTGGAGTGGAGTAGAGTGGAATGGACTGGAATAAAATGAGATGGGAAGGAGTGGAATGGAATGGGGTGGAGCAGAGTGGAGTGAAGTGGAATGCAATGGAGTGGAATGGAAAGGGATGGAATGGAATAGAGTGGAGAGGAGTAGAGTAGAATGCAATGGAATGGAATGGAGTGGAGTGGAGTGGGGTGGAGTGGAGAGGAGTGGACTGGAATGGAATGGAATGGAATGGAGTGGAATAGAGTGGAATAGAATGGTGAAATGAAATCTGAGCTGAGATTATGCCTCTGCACTCCATCCTGGGTGACAGAGTGAGATCCTGTCGAAAGAAAGCAATGGAATGGATTGGAGTGGAATGCAATGGAATGGAATGGAACGGAAAGGAATGGAATGGAATGGAAAGGAGGGAATGGAATAGAATGGAGTGGGGTGGAGTGGAATGGAGTTGAATGGAATGGGATGTAATGAAATGGAGTGTAATGGACTGGACTGGAGTGGAATGGAGTTGAGTAGAGTGGAAGGGACTGGATTGGTCTGGTCTGTAATTGAATTGATTTGAGTGGAGTTGAGTGGTGTGGAAAGGATTGGGATGGAGTTGAGTGGAGTGGAGTGAAATGGAGTAGAATGGAAAGGAATGGAGTGGAGTGGAGTTGAATGGAATGGAATGGAATGAAATTGAATGCAATGGTGAAATGAAACGTGAGGTGTTATTGTGCTACCGCACTCCAGCCTTGGTGACAGAGTGAGATCTTCTTGAAAGAAAGGAATTGAATGGAATGGAGTGGAATGGAATGGAATGGAATGCAGTGGATGGAGTGGAGTGGAATAGAGTGGAACGGAATGTGATGGAGTAGAATGGAATGGAGTGGAGTGGAGTGGAATTGAGTGGAATGGAAAGGGATGGAATGGAATGGAATGGGGAGGAGTGGAGTGGAAGGGAGTTGAGTGGATTGGGGAGGAATGGAATGGAATGGAATGGAGTGGAGTAGAGTGGCGTGGAGTGGAGTGGAGTAGAGTGGAGTATAGTGGAGTGGAGTGGAGTATAGTGGAGTGGAATGGAGTATAGTGGAATGGAGTGGAATGGAATGGAATGGAATTAAGTGGAGTGGAGTGCAGTGGAATGGAATGGAATGGAATGGAAAGGAATTGAAAGGAATGGAATGCAGTGGAGTGGAGTGGAGTTCACAGAAGTGGAATAGAATTGAATGGAATGCAATGGAATGGAATGCAATGCAATGGAAAGGAATGGAATGCAATGGAATGAAATGGAATGGAATGCAATGGAATGCAAAGGAATGGATGGTGAAATTTAATGTGAGCTGAGATAGTGCCACTGCACTCCAGCCAGGGTGACACAGTGAGAGTCTGTCGACAGAAAGGAATGGAATGGAAAGCAGTGAAACGAATGGAATGGAATAGAATGGAGTGGAGGGGAGGGGAGTGGA
>JAGZRY010000421.1 GCA_018381425.1 Haemophilus parainfluenzae | reverse complement strand
TATTCGTACCTGTCAGTGCTTTTAAAAGGGCTGTTTTACCATGATCGACGTGCCCTGATGTTACTATGATCATAATTTTTCCACCGTATCTAATAATGCCTTAAAGTCAGCCATGCTACGTAAATCTAACCAAATTTTTCCTTTCTCAACACGACCGATTATTGGTTGTTCTAACGCTTTGAATACTGCTAAAAGTGCGGTCAATTTTACCTCTGTTTTTTCAGCAATCGTCACCGCGAGAGAAGGAATCGTCGCCATCGGTTGAGAACCACTCCCAATCTGAGCAACACTTTCTTCAATCTCAACCTGGTAATCTTTTAAGCGGTTTGCTAAACAGGCTTTAAGTTGTTCAGCTTTTTCTTTTAATACATCCATTGATTGGGTGAGCAAATGCAAAGTTGGCAACGTCTCAATAAGTTTTTCAGGTTGAAGATAAAGGCGTAATGTTGCCTCAAGCCCGGCTAAGATCACTTTATCGCAACGCAATACGCGCTTTAATGGGTGAGCTTGTAACTGAGCAATCCACTCTTTTTTACCGACGATAATACCGGCTTGTGTTCCACCCAATAATTTATCACCCGAGAATGACACCAAGTTTACGCCCTGTGCGACTTTTTCTTGCACCGTTGGCTCATTCGGTAAATCATATTGGCTTAGATCAATCAATGCCCCACTACCAAGATCCGTCATCACTGGAATATCAAATTCTCGTCCAAGATCAACCAACTCTTGTTCTGAAACCGAAGCAGTAAACCCACTAATATGATAATTACTGCAATGTACTTTCATTAAGAAAGCAGTGTTTTCATTGATTGCTTGACGATAATCTTTCAAATGTGTGCGGTTTGTTGTTCCCACTTCAACAAGTTTACAGCCTGCTTGAGCCATAATCTCTGGAATGCGAAATGCTCCGCCAATTTCAATCAATTCCCCGCGAGAAATAATGACTTCTTTATCTTTTGCAAAGGTGGCCAACATCAAGAGTACGGCTGCAGCATTATTGTTAACGATACAAGCTGCCTCTGCACCTGTGAGTTGTGCAAGTAGTTCACTAATATAATTATCCCGATGACTGCGTTTGCCTTCTTCCAAATCATATTCTAACGCAACATTACCTTTCATCGCATGAAGTGCCGCTTGCTGTGCACTTTCAGCCCATAAGGCTCGCCCTAAATTTGTATGTAATACCGTGCCTGTTAAATTATGGACTGATTTAATTTGCACATGATTTTGTTGAGTCAATCGCTCTTGTAAATAACGCAATGTATTCAAATGATCGGCAAAAAAGTGCGGTAAATGTTGATGCTGTTTGATAAACTCACGCCCATCAGACAATAATTGGCGTAATTCACGCACGACAGCTGAATGACCAAATTCAGTTAAAAGCATTTCACCTTCTGGTGTTTTTAAAAATTTATCTACAGAAGGAAGTTGTTGGAAAAGTGCGGTCATTTTTAATTCCTATTTCAAAATGGCATTGAATTGCAAACTAATTTACGCTAAAGTAACCGTAATTTCAATAACGGAAGGTCGTCATCTCCGGTGAGGTGGCAGGACTTCAAATCCTGTTGGGGACGCCAGCGTTCCCGGGTGGGTTCAACTCCCATGACC
>JAGZRY010000027.1 GCA_018381425.1 Haemophilus parainfluenzae | reverse complement strand
ACATTCACATTATGTTGATGAGCAATATTTGCCACTTCCGCATAACGCTCTACCAACCAATCTTTCTCGGCTTTACTAGAACAAGGGGAAATAATCAGATTTTTACGTGTAGGATCAATAAACTGTTTGGCATATTCTCGATCTGAATCAGAAATTGCCAATTGCCAAGAAAGCATCTCTGCTGGTGGTACACCAAGATAATCTGTAAAAGCCATGAAACCATCTAGTACATGAGACGTTTCAGGATCCTGAACTCGACGATTCACAAACAACCACTGCCCTTCCCGAGAACGTTTTTTGCCAAACCCAATTTTATATTTTGCTTGAATACCAAGAGAGATAATAGAAGCACGAAATGCCGTCTGCATATTCAAAAGTGCATCAAATTGATTATTTTTCAAAAACATCCATAAATTCCACACACCTTTCCAACCGCTCTTTTTATCGTAAGGAACCAATTCCACGCCTTCAATACCAGAAAGCAGACCCATTTCTGTTTTACCCACAATCCACGTTAATTTTGTTTGCGGCCAATAACGTTGAATATGTTGTACCACCGCAAGCGCATGGCAAACATCACCCACCGCAGACAAACGCAAAATACAAAGTGATTTAGGGGGAGAGGTAAAAAGTGGAGAATGGGACATTTGAGTTCCTCGCGCATTTAGTTTCCACCTATTTTAAAGTAGAATGAGAGCATTTTCTATTATTCGGTTCAACTAAAATGCTTGAATTCCAACAAGATAATCAATTCTTTCTTTTTAATCTCACGGAAAAACCAACGGAGCCCGCTTCATTTTTTGAATCGGCTTTTTGGGAAAAGCAACAACGTATTACTGGTTCAGCCAAAGGACGTGGCACAACCTACTTCCTGGATACAAAAGATCTGTTTGGTGTAAATACAGCCCTTCGTCACTATTATCGCGGTGGTTTATGGGGAAAATTCAACAAAGATCGCTATCGTTTTCAATCATTGACTGAAACACGTAGCGTGGCAGAGCTTCAGCTTTTAAATCAACTCCATCAAGCAGGTGTAGCCGTACCCAAACCGATTGCTGCACGTGTTAAAAAAGGCAAATTAGGAATTTGCTACCAAGCGGATATCTTGATTGAAAAGATCGAAAATGCCCAAGATCTGACCGCACTTTTGCAAACCCAGCAGCTGCCTAATGATATCTGGCAAGCCATCGGCAAATTAATTCGCCAATTACATGATTTACAAATTTGCCATACGGATCTCAACGCTCATAATATTCTCGTTCAACAACTTGGAAATGAACAAAAATGTTGGCTCATTGATTTCGATAAGTGTGGTCAAAAATCAGGAGATTCTTGGAAACAAGGCAACTTGGAAAGATTACACCGCTCTTTTGTCAAAGAAGTCGGCAGAATGAATATTCAATTCAATGCAGAAAATTGGACTGAATTGTTGAAAGGATATAACGCCTAAAACGCATTAGAAAAAGGTAATAAAAAAGACCGCCTAATGCGATCTCAATAAATGGTCCCTACCTACTTCCATTTTTTGAACTCATCCCTTGTCATACCTGGAATTAATAAGAGTATTAGTATCTAAAAAGGGAACAAAACAGGGAACATCACTACAAAAAATGGTCTTTTTTGATGTCATTATTTGGGAATTATTTGGCAAGTTAGAAAATTTATCAATCTTTACGTTTAATTTCGTTTTATGAGTTCATTTTTATAGCTTAATCTTCTTTAGTGTATTTTTGTTCACCGTAAAAATATCTTTCCTTATGTAATGCTGCGCGTTCACGAGTTTTTTCCCAAACCCTTTCTTCTTCCTTTCGTTTTATTGAATTTCTTATGATGAAACCATAGACGAAAACAAATAATAAAATCACTGCATACCATAAAAATGGGTTATCAGCTATTGCGTAAATCATAACGAAAGGTAATACAATGATAGATATCGTTAGAACAGCTATTAGTGGCCCAAATAAAACTAAAAGAATCAATTTTCCTGAAGAATTTATTTTGGCACGGTTCCGATTAAACCACGGTTTGAATGGAGTCAGCATTACAGCTAAAAATACCAACAATAGATAGATTACGATAAATGCTGGCAGAATGTTGATTAAATATGTGCCACCAATAAAAAGCCCTGCTATCAGTAAATAAATTGGTGCAGCAATTAGAAATAGGATCAAGGCAATCATTTCTTTCATCCATGGTTATTGTTTAATTTGATTCTAAGGCAAGCAGAAAAAAATAAAAGTAAAATGTATCTTTTTTATACTTTTGGAAAGTAGGTGATTTATTCCAAGATGTGCGAAAAAGAGCGTTTTCTTGGTCGCTTGTCACGTTGCCAAAACGGTAAAACGTCACGGCGTGCACATCATCTTTTAAAATCTGATAATCGCCAGCCTTTGCCAGTTTCTCCGTATCTAAAATTATTGGCTTATAATCACGCTCAAGCCCTAATTTATCGCGCAATAAACCCCATTCAAGGCCATTGCCTTTATCTTTACCAAATCCCCAAGCATTCCACACTTTATTGCCAATTAATGCGTGAATATGCTCAAAGGCTACGCGCCCTTGTTCGTCAAAGTGCGGTGCTTTTGGTGGGTGTTTTTTATAACTCATCTTTTTCCCCTATGCCTTATTCCGATTCTTAAAAAACTCGATAACCTCTGCCGCGCGGTATTTTTTCGGAGCGCGTTTCTTCAGCGTGCCGACGCTTGCGGGAAAATTGGGATCAAGTGAAAGGGTTTGCATAAAATAGCCATAAGAAATCTTTGCGTATTGAGCCACGTCTTTCGCTGTCCAGATTTCATCTAATCCATAAGCTTTCTTATCATTCTCCAAACGACTTAGGCGTTCGTCATGGTTCGCAAGAATACGCTTTAGGCTCTCTACGGTTAGTGGTTGTTCTTGTTGTTGCATCATGTTCTATCCTTTGTTTTAATCTTGGTTTTCTCGGTCATATCTTATTGTTTGCAAATAGCTAAATAGGCGTTCAAATCGCTTTCAACAACTTTCCGACTTCTGCCAAACTTATAAGATTTTAATTTGCCGCTTGCTATCCAACGTTTAATAGTTGGTTCTGAACATAAGCCACTTTCTGCAATTTCTTTGATTGAAAAGTATCTATCACCGCTTGGCATTCTTGACTGTTCAATAGCTGCACCAATCTTTGTCTCTTGAATTTGTCGTTGAAGCACATCTTGTTCCTTCTGTTTTAACTTTTCTAATTCATCTTTTTTCATGGAGTTCATCACTTCATCAAACTCATTCAATAAGGCTGTTTTAATTTGTTGCATTGCGCCATCAATTAATGCTTCTAATTTCGCTCTACTCATTTCTATTCTCCTTTTTGTGATTTTGTTTCTGCATATTTTTCAAGTGTTTGTTCAAGTGGCAAACCGCCATTATGCGAATACACATCGCATAAATTTCTATTAATCCACTTTAAAACTTCCGTGCCTTTTAATTCTTTCATTAAAGCTAAATAGCAAACACTATAAAAAGCCAATGCATCTGTTACATTTTTGTGTTCATCATACTTAGGAATAAGGAAATGTTCGGCTAAATCATTAATCAATAAAATAGAAGGATTAGCCTTTTTATCTTTTTCAGAATCTCGACAAATTAAGATCCCATCTGTCGTTGTTATTAATTCTCTGCTCATTTTTCACCTCCCATTTTTTGAATTTTTACGGCCCATACGTTAGGGTCATTTTCCATTAAATGGCGCGCTACCCTCTCGGCTTCTTCGTAAAAGAAAAACCTGCTTGAATAGTATTTTTGGTGAAAGTGATCGAATGCTGAGAGAAAGAAAACATTACACATAAATCCCCGCTTTCATCGCTAAAGTGCGGTTAAATTTCGGGTTGATTTTTGCAACGGTGACGAGGTGGCGAAAATCAGCGTTAAGGCTTAATCTTGCTCTTTCTTCGGTGTTGGCGTGAATAGTTTGAATGCACAAATTAAAGTGCGGGTGTGTGCGATTAACGCATAGAAATTTGTAGATCATTTCTGCGGTGTCCATTTGTAAACTTTTAGGAACTACCGCTAGACTTGTCACGGTCGGGCGGTAGCACGTAACGGGGTGACAAACTGCTACAAATGGAAAGCAGCCAACCGCTAAGGGTTGCCCATCACGCGCTACCATTGAGAATAGTCTATCAAAAGATAGATTATTTTGGATAGGTGCGTAAACGCTACGAACAAAAAAAGCACGAGTTAAAACTGGCGTGCTACTGTTCGCCATTTGTAAATTCAGCTTGTCACGGCCGGCTCTCGATTTTGCGAGTGCGGGATTAATATAGTTTAATCTCGTTTTATCTGTCAATAGTGAAATTGTAAATTTGTTTATTTTTTCGCGCTTTTCTTTGTAGTGCATTGATTTAATTGTATAATTCATATCATTCCTTAGATAAATTAATTCCTTTGTTTATCCAATATCTTAGGTTGGTTTATGGATAGCCCAGTGTTGAAGACTGGGCTTTTTTTTGCCCTCAATTCAGCATACGGTTTAAAATAACTTGCCTTGCGATTTATCTTGCCCTTTTAGCTGCGCTAATCGTTCTTCATTCGTCATCGGCTTAATGCCCTTTTCCTGTAAAGTTTCTTTTTCGGTTTTCTCCCAGTTGTTCGCTTCAGGACAATCTACATAAACCGCTCTTTTAATGTTGCTAATCTGCCCGACAAAATCGGCGTTTAATTGCCCGCATGAAGGGCAATAAATGCGAGCTTTAGTAACAAGTAATGAAAGTTTTTCAGTGGTATGAATGCCTGCACGTTGTCCGCAAAAAGGACAATAAATTGTTAAGCCTGCCATTTATTCCCCCATTAAATTAATTTCTGTTACTTGCTCTTGGTCTGCGAGAAAACGCTCTACATCTTCTGCCTTGTAACGCGCTAATCGTCCAAATTTAATCGGTTTAGGAAAATGGCCAGCATTAACCTGATCCCATAACCACGCACGAGATACATCAAGCATTTTGCAAATCGTAGCAGTTGAGTAGTAACGCACTTCAGCGTAGGTATTTTTTTCCATAGTTGCCCCTGTTTAGTTTTGGAAATTGTCAAATAATGTGTCTTGAAATGTCTTGTTTGTCGGGGCGTATGGTATGGGGTGAGAATTTTGAAAGGTGGAAATTTCCAAAAATAGTTTGGAAATTTCCAAATATTGAAAAGATTATTTTTCTGCTTTAAGCCAGTTTCTAAGGGTTTCTGGTGTGATATTTTGCTCAACTTCAGCTCTAGCAAAATCTTTCGCTAATTTTCCGCTTTCAAGTAATTTGCGGCATTCGTTTGGGTCATCTGTGCCGTAGTGGGTTTTGAGTAAAGCACGGATAAAATCAAGTTGATTAGCCTCTTGGCGAGGAGACTTATTTTTCTGACTTTCAATTATTTCATTTGGCTGTTGTCTTCCTTTACCTTCAAGAAAATTATTTAAATCACTAGCTAAAATATAAATATCATCCAACGTTATAAAAACATCTTCTTTAGCTAGATCAGTCAAATGAAAAATAACAACTGCACCGTCATCAATCTCATTATTAGGGGATATTAGATAATTCTGAAATCCTAATTTAAATCCATTTTCTTTTATATTTTCTATATCCTCACTAGTATTTCCTAAACTTACATATAAATTCATAAATCCATCAATGTAAATCAGCTCATCTAATTTGGGGTCATCATTTACAATTATTGTCTTTACAAATTTATTTTGATAAACCGTTGCCGATCCTTTTTTCATTGAAAAAATATGTGGTATTGAAATACTATTCTCATATTCCCCCATCAAATAAAACTCTAAAAATTCTCTAGGGTAAGTATCCTTTCCATTTATTTTTTCATAAGTTGAAAATATATTATTTCCTATTTTTATTGTTTCTTTACTTGTTGCTATATAAACAGATAATTCTAAAAGGCCTATTTGAGAATAATGTAATAGGTCATCTATTGTTACAGGTTCGCCAAATTCTCTTCTCAATTTATCCGCTGCCTGTTGCAAGCTATACCATTTTCTAGGTGGTAATGTTGGTTTCTTTGCCATTTCTTGATCCTTAAATAAAAAATAAAAAGAAAGCCCATCAAGGGGCTTTTTGTATTATTTTAATGCGTTCTATTTCTTGCGTTTTCATAGGCTTGTAAACGATCTCTTTTCCCTACAGATAATATAAAAACCGTTACTTCATTATCATTAACTTCATAAACTAAACGATAGCCTGATGAACGTAACTTAATTTTATAAAGTGCGGTCGAAAATCCACTTAATCTATCAGCTTGAACGTGTGGATTTTCGAGGCGTTCCATCAACTTCTTTTTTAATTGATTTCTGATTGGCTCACCCAGTTTTTGCCATTCTTTAAGTGCTTTTTCATGAAATTTTAAACTATAGGTCATTAATATTTACCGCAACAAAATCCCCATCCGCTTTACGCTCTTGCGCAATTTTGCCTAATTCAGCATCTTCCGCTAACTCTTGAAAATATTCAAAAAGGGCAGGTGTTACACAATAAAAAGCGGGCTGATTACGATTTAAAATTGCTACTGCGCCGTCTTCGCTTGCATGCGCAATCCCCATCGGGTCACGTTTTAGATCGGTAATACTTGCCGCTTGTTGTGTCAAAATTTGGTGAATTGCCATATTTTTTCCTCCGTATGGTTTATCTTCATTGGATATGATAATAGCACTTTTAAAAGTTTTTAAAAGGTTTTAATATAAAAATAAAGCCCCTTTCGGGGCGATTAATTAAAAGTTAAAGATCTCGCTTTTTTGGCCGCTTTGAGTTCGCTTAAAGCTTTGTTTGAATGTTTGCGCTTCCTTTTCCATTAAATCCGCAAAGGCTAGCATGAGTTCGATTTTATCATTTTCTGAAATATGCCCTTGTTTTATTGCTTCTTCAATACAAAAGATCGTCATTGTTCGGCTTGCCTCTAACATTCTTTCGGCGCACTCAAGCAAGGTAAAAGAGCCTTGTTTTATCTCTGTCATAGATTACGCCTCTGTACTAATGCCATCTATTAAAACCGCATGTAAATGATTTCCTAGTAGAAAATCAAGATTTGTAGAAAAATATACTTCAAGTGCATTTTCACGCGGTTTATCCTGGAAGAAAAGACGTGAACTATCCTTTTTAAAATAAATGGCTAGATTAGAAAGTGCAGTAACTAAAATCGCATTTTTTGGGAAATAGCTTACATTGATTGCCTTTAATCCCCCGATAAGCTTTTGAGAAATGATAACGTTGTTTGTTTTGGCGCTCTGTAAATCAGAATAAGCCACATTAACAAAGTCACCGCCTAGCAAATTATCCCCACAAATAGCGATTAATTCACCACTATGTCGAAGCTTAGCAGGCAACTTATCAAGCGCTTTAGCAATTAATTGATTAATACTTGCTCCTTGTTCTGTTGCAGCATTGATAATCTGCCCTTTTTCTTTAAGTTGAGCCGTCCAGCCCTTCGCCACATCTTGCCCTAATGGGTTTTGTACAGGATCACTATCATCCGCCCAACGTTCCCCATTAAAACCAATCATAATAATATTTTGCATGAATTCGCTGATCATGCTGTCATTAATTGATTTTTCAAAATCTACGTCGGAAAACTTATCTAAATCTCGATAAGAAATTTTGGTATCAAAATTGACTTGTCGACAATTAAAATCTACGCCAGCTTGAACATAATTTTTAGGCACTCGAGCAGAATTATCTGTATTGGTTCGACTAACCACTGGTAAGGATAATTCATGCGCTTGATTCAAGGTAAGCGGGGTGAATTTAACGTCAATCATGCGTAAAAATGCATTATTTTGAATTCCCTCATTGAGAATAGATTCAATCTTGGCAAAATCGTGCATATATTCACTTTCACCGGCATTGTTACCGCCTAACTTATTTTTATATTCTGCGAATTTTTGACTTGTAATACGTTCCATATTTATTATCCTAGAAATTATTTAATAAACGTTTAAACCCTTTATCTGATTGAGGTTTAAAGCTATCAACATGTTTTTGGGTTGGGGTTTTAGGTTTCCAATCTTGTTGTAGATTAAGCGTTGGCAATTTAAATTCATCGGGTAATGAATTATCAAAATCAGATAATTTCTTAATGAGTATTTCATTAAATACATCTTTGCCATCTTTTTCTGTTATTGGATCATATTCAATACCATTCACGATTAAGCTTCTAAACAAGGTGATTTGTTCGATATGTTGCTGAATAAATTCATTTGCTAACGCTTCACCATAACTAAAAATTAAATGTTTTCGCGTTGTCAATAACTGCGCTTTAGCTGTAAAAACTTGCTCAGATTTTTGATAGATTTTTTCTTCCAACTCTTCTCCAGTTGCAGTGAAGAAATCAAGGCGAGCTTTTAATTCGGCTTTGGCTCTTTGAATTAAAGTATAGTCATCAAGTGCTAACTCATGGCTTTGCTCAAATTTAACCTTAATTGCTGCGGCTTCTTGTTCATACTCAGATTTAACTGCGGCAATCGTGGCGGTGTTTTTAGCTTGTTGCATGTGTAAGGCGGCTAATTCACGATCAATCATGATTAGCATCTCTTTCTGATTATTAAACTGCTCTAAAAGTGCGGTCATTTTTTCTTGAATTTGTGGGTTTTGTAGTTTCATTTTATTTTCCTGCTGTTTTTTGGTTTCGTTGTTCAATGCGCTCTTGCATCCATTTATTTACTTCACTTTCTAGCCATGCTTTCTTATTCCCGCCCAAATCTACGGGCTGTGGAAATTGGTTTAATCGTGTTTTTTCGTAAATAGTAGAACGCGCAAGCCCTGTTAATTCAATTACGGCATCAATCCGTAAAAAACGTTCTTTCGTTTGGGTTTCTTGCATTTTTCTTACCTATAAAATGTAGTTATTGTGATGTCCGTGCGGTACTCTGTGGAACGATTTTTATAATAGAAAATATGCGTTTGGTATGCATTCGGCGGGGGTTGTGAGGAATGGATTCACATAATTAGGAGAAATATAGTGGCATATTTAACCGGACTTTGTGTAACGCTTTCTAAACTGTCCGATTTTCATTTGTCAAAAATCACTAAAAAGCAGAATTTTTAACGCAAATTTTGCGTTAGTTTGCGTTGATTTGCGTTAATGATTGCGGTTTAAAAATATCAAGAAAAGCCAGTATTAACCAAGGGTAAGAGCTTGCCGAGGCTTGCGTTAAAAATGAGGTATCAAGTAAAAGCGTGCGGGCGTGCGAGGGGTGCGATGTTTCATAAGCGAAAATAATCGGAAAAATCCAGGGGAAAATAGGATTTTAGGAATTGTAGGGCTTGCGATTTTGATATAATAAACTCATAGAAAACCAGTAAAAGCATGGCTTCATCAATGATTAAACAGGCTTTAACTTATTTCTTTGTGCTAGGTATAGCTACAAGTTCTGTGAATCCAGCTATTGCAGCACAGAAAAAGAAATCTAGCGGAATAATTAAAAAAGCCGTTGCCGCTTATGTTGTCTATCGAGTAGTTAAACATTACAAAGACAAGGAAGAGGAACAACAAAAGGCGAAAGCGGTAAAAGATGGATATATTGAGCCTTATTATGATGAAGATTGTTTAGATGAAGATGAATGCGAGGAAGAATAAAGGGCGGAATATCCGCCCCATAATGCTAACTCATCCGCAAGGCTTGAACCTTGCACTGCTCAGCATAATCTCCCCACGTCTGCATAATCTCTTGTCTAGAACGCCATTTCTTCGATTTATCGTAGGCTTTACGAACTTCATTACGCGTTTCATGAGATAAACACCACTCAACCGCTTCATAAGAAAAACAATCTAATTCATGCAAATAAGTGCTGGCGATACCACGAAAACCATGCCCAACTAATTCGCCAGTAAATCCAAGATCTCTTAAAGTCTTGTTAACGGTTTGGCTATTCATTGGTTTATTCCATGGTGCAATATAACTAGTAAAAACAAATCTGCGATGGCCATTTATTTCACGCATACACTCTAGAATTCGCAATGCCTGACTAGATAAAGGTACACTATGCGGACGCTTACCGCCTTTCATTCGTTCAGCGGGAATATGTAGAGCCTTTTCTTCCCAATTTATATCACTCCACTCTATCTTCACTGCTTCACTGGCCCTCAAGATAGTGAGCAACTGAAATTCAATAAGGCATTTTGTCGCTATCTTTGCATTAGATAAATTAAGTTTAGCAAATACCCGTGGTAATTCCTTAGGCGGTATTGATGGAAAATTCTTAGTAATTGGCTTTTTAAATCTTTTGGATAATCTTGTAAAAGGATTATTTTCTAACACGCCTTCATCAATCGCATTATCAAATATTTGTTTTATTGCAATGCATAACTTATCGCACGTATCTGTTCCCTCTATGGGAAGTAGAGCATCATCAAAAGATGCTCAAATTAATATTTTTAGCTAACAATCTAGAAAAATTAAATCTATCAAACAAATAAAGCTCTACTCTTCTATAAGCTTTCTCAATACTATTTTCTTTTAACTCCCCCTTCTTTAATCGTTTATCACGCCATAGCATAGCAAGCTCTTAAAGGTCACAGATTTCTTCTCTTTCTCCTCTTGCTGCATACGTTCTTCTTCAGCAGGATCTATACCTTGTGCCAATAGCCCGCACCATATACGAGCCTTATCCCTAGCGAAAGCAAGTGGAATTGATGGATAGTTTCCAAAAGATTTTTTAATGCGTTTTTTGGTTGTTGGGTGAGTGTAAATGAATCGCCATATTTTGGCTCCAGTTGGTTTAACCAATAAATACAGATTATCCCTATCAGAAAATAGTTGCTCTTTATCGGTTGGTTTAATTCCATGAATATAAGAATCAGTGAATTTTTTTGAAAAGTCTCTAGCCATTGTTCAAACCCTAATAAATAAAAATTTACCGTTCTTCTGTTCCCTCGTTTTTGTTCCTTCATAAAGAGGGAACATTTAAGGGAACAATAAAAACGAACAATGACAAACAATAAAAGACAAAAACAACAATAAGATTGATTCTAAAATGCTGTTTTTATGATGTTTTTTGACAGAAAAGACGTTATTTGACAAGTCGAATGGTCCCCCCTACCGGACTTGAACCAGTGACCAAGCGATTATGAGTCGCCTGCTCTAACCGACTGAGCTAAGGGGGGAAAGTGCGGTGATTATAGAGAAATAATCCGTTGAAGTCTATATACAAAAGGATGGTCGTTGGAAAATTGACCATCCTTTTTAGATCTATTATTGCAATACCGAAATATCCGCCACTTGTAAGAATAAGCCTTGCAACGTGTTTAAAATCGCTAAGCGGTTTTGGCGTAATGCTGGATCTTCAGCATTTACCATTACGTTATCAAAGAAACTATCTACCGGTGCGCGTAAGTTCGCTAATTTATCTAATACTGCGGTGTAATCGCCTTGTGCGATAAGTGGTTGTACTTCGCTGCGTAATGCAAGTACCGCTTCAGCAAGGGCTTTTTCTGCTGGTTCTACGCAATCGGTCAAATTAATCTCGCCAATTGCAGCATCCGCTTTCGTTAAGATGTTGCTGACACGTTTATTTGCAGCTGCTAACGCTTCTGCTGAATCTAAAGTACGGAAGTGTGATACCGCACGCACGCGCGCATCAAAATCAGCCGGACGGGTTGGACGACGCGCCAATACCGCTTGAATCACATCCACTGCAATGCCTTCATCTTGATACCATGCACGGAAACGACCTAGCATAAAATCCACGACATCAGCAACCACATTTTTATTAGTGAGTTTATCACCGAAAAGTGCGGTGGATTTTTTCACTAAATCTTCCAAATCCAACGGCAAGTTTTTCTCAACGATAATACGTAATGCGCCTAACGCTGCGCGGCGTAATGCAAATGGGTCGGCACTGCCTTTCGGCGCTTGTCCGATACCGAATATCCCCGTTAAGGTGTCAAATTTATCCGCTAAAGCGACTGCACTTGCCACCAAAGATTTAGGTAATTCATCACCCGCAAAGCGTGGCATATATTGCTCGTTTAACGCCGCTGCCACTTCTTCATCTTCACCATCATGACGAGCGTAATGCATACCCATTACACCTTGCGTATCGGTGAATTCAAATACCATGTTGGTCATCAAGTCACATTTTGACAGTAAACCTGCACGTTTTGCTTTCACTTCATCTGCACCGATTTGTTTTGCAATTTCACCTGCAAGTTGTTCAATACGGTCAGTTTTATCTTTCAATGTACCGAGTTGTTGTTGGAACAACACGGTTTCTAAACGCGGTAAACGATCCACCAGTTTTTGTTTTAAGTCAGTTTTGAAGAAGAATTCCGCATCGGTTAAACGTGGGCGAACCACTTTTTCGTTCCCTTCGATAATCGCAGTTGGATCTTCTGGGTTGATGTTCGAGACAAAAATAAAGTGCGGTAATAATTTGCCGTCTTTATCATAAATTGGGAAATATTTTTGGTCGCCTTTCATAGTGTAAACCAAGGCTTCCGCAGGCACCGCTAAGAAACGTTCTTCGAATTTCGCCGCTAAGACGTTTGGATATTCAACCAACGAAGTCACTTCTTCAAGCAAGCTTTCTTCAATGTCAGCCACGCCGCCAAGTGCGGTCGCTTTTGCTTGAGATTTTGCCAAAATTTCTGCTTTACGCTCGTTGAAATCGGCTACCACAGATCCTTTTTCACGCAATAATTGCGGATATTGGTCGGCATGTTGAATTTCAAATTCTTTTTCACCTAAGAAACGGTGACCGCGGATGGTGCGTGCGCTTGCTACACCTAAAATTTCACCTTCAATTAACTCATCACCCAATAACATAGTTACGGTGTGAACCGGACGGATAAACTGCACGGTTTTGTCAGCCCAACGCATTGGTTTTGGAATTGGCAATTTCGCCAACGCATTTGCCACAATGTCGTTAAGTAAGTTTTTGGTTGGCTGCCCCTCAATTTTTGCACGATGAACTAACCATTCACCTTTATCAGTTGAAATGCGTTCTGCTTGCTCAACGGTAATACCACAACCGCGCGCCCAGCCTTCAGCTGCTTTTGTTGGTTTACCTTCCGCATCAAAGGCTGCAGACACTGCAGGTCCGCGTTTTTCGATTTCTTTGCTTGGTTGCTGTGTGGCTAAGTTCAACACTTTCACCGCCAAACGACGCGGTGCCGCAAACCATTCGATCTTGTCGAATGATAAACCCGCTTGGTTTAACTCCGCTTCAACGTTATCCGCAAAAGAGGTCGCTAATGTTTTGAGAGCTTTTGGTGGCAGCTCTTCCGTGCCGATTTCTACTAGGAAGTTTTGGGTTGTCATTTTGGAGTCTCTATGTAAACATAATTTATATCATTATAAATATTAAGGCTTTAAACCAAATACTAATGCAAATGGTACCCAAACTGGCATTGTTAAAATAAATAACAATTGACCGTTACCAGTTTCAAAAAAAGGTCTTTTGTCAGTTACTACTATTGGTAGTGGGGTATCTAATTTATATTCATCAGTTAAATTATTTAAACCATAAAAAGTCTCAGCATCAGCCAAGAATGTTACTTTTATATATTGTTTTTCATAAGCTTCAGCTTGATATACTTTTTTTAATTTGATTAAGTCATCATCACTTAATAGATTTTTATCAATAAAAAGTGAGTATATAAGCTCATTAGAACTTTGCGTTAGTATTTGCAGGTTTAAAGCTTGTTTAGATACTTTATAATGGTAACTATCATAAAATTCTTTAAATTGTTGTATTGTTTTCTTATCTTTGCTCTTTAAATGATACAGTTTTTCATTTATCTGAACATGAATAGAATTATCAAAAAAACGTATATGTGTTATTTGTTTTTGAACAACGGAATTACTATTCGTACAACCTATTATTAACAATACGCAAATAAAAATTATTGAATATGGTTTCTTAATCATCTTTTATATTTCTCTGTTTTCACTTCTGCCACAAACGCTTGCGTTTGAACGTTGCTTTAGCAACAGCACGAAGTGCGAGCGAAGCGAGTAAATCTCCCCTACCCCTCTTTGCTAAAGAGG
>JAGZRY010000420.1 GCA_018381425.1 Haemophilus parainfluenzae | reverse complement strand
TTTTCTAACGCCTCTTGACGAGCAAGTTCTTGTTGCTGTTTTTGCTTTTCAATTTCTTGCTGCTTTTGTTTTTCAAGTTCTTTTTGACGTTGAATTTCCTGCTGACGCTTAATCTCTTCTTGTTTCGCAATTTCTTGCTGATTTGGTTCAGGTTCAGGCTCTGGTTTCTTCTCTTCGACTACAGGTTCTGGTTTTTTCTGTTTATCAGTTTGACCTTTCTTCTGTTGTTGAATACGTCCCCATTCCTGTGCTGCACTGCCAGTATCGACCATCACAGCTCCCATGGCATCACCTTCACCTTCTCCACCACCCATTATTTCAACGGTTTGATAAAGAGAGCTCCAAATCAACAAACCAAACAATGCAAGGTGCATCGCAATAGAGATGACAAACTCATTTGCACGTTTTTTTCGTCGATTATTCTGCACGGTTTTACCTACTTATTCTTAAATTGGGTTGGTCATTAAACCCACAGACTTAATGCCGGCAAGATGTAGTAAATTCAGTGCTTTAATCACTTCTTCATAAGGTACATCTTTTGCTCCGCCCACTAAGAACATTGTGTTATTGTCTTTATCAAATTCTTGTTTTGATAATTGGGTTACCATTTCTTCGTTAAGGCCTTCTTGGCGTTGACCACCAATAGAAATCGAATACTGCCCTACACCCGCTACTTCTAAGATAACCGGTGTTTTATCTTCATTTGATACATTTTGACTTTGCACCGAATCAGGGAGTTCCACTTGAACGCTCTGACTGATAATCGGCGCGGTTGCCATAAAAATTAACACTAAAACTAAAAGAACATCGAGAAATGGCACGATGTTAATTTCAGATTTAATGTCTTTACGCTGACGACGAGCCATAATTTCCTCTAAAACTTCCTAAAATCCACCGCACTTTTCATCTTATTTATTAAGTGCGGTCAATTTTTTATTGATTTTTAATGGTGCGCTTTACCAAAGGCTTGACGATGTAAAATTGTGGTGAATTCATCAATGAAGTTACCATAATTTTGTTCAATCGCATTTACACGTAAGCTTAAACGGTTATACGCCATTACAGCAGGAATCGCCGCAAACAAACCGATTGCGGTTGCGATCAAGGCTTCTGCGATACCTGGAGCAACCATTTGTAATGTTGCTTGTTTCGCACCACTTAATGCCATAAATGCATGCATGATCCCCCAAACGGTACCAAATAAACCAATATATGGACTTACAGAAGCAACTGTTGCTAAGAAAGGTACACGGCTTTCAAGGGATTCCACTTCACGATTCATCGCAAGGTTCATCGCACGAGTCGTACCTTTGATAATTGCTTCTGGCGCATCTGCATTCACTTGCTTTAAGCGAGAGAATTCTTTAAAGCCAACAAAGAAAATTTGTTCGCTGCCTGTTAGTACTTCACGACGATTAGATAAACCATCATAAAGTTTATTTAAATCTTCACCAGACCAGAAACGATCTTCAAAAGTGTTCGCTTCTTTTAACGCACTCGTCAAAATACGGCTACGTTGAATGATGATTGCCCAAGAAATAATTGAGAACGAAATTAAGATCACAATTACAAGTTGAACAACGATACTCGCTTTTAGAAAAAGATCTAAAAAGTTCAATTCT
>JAGZRY010000419.1 GCA_018381425.1 Haemophilus parainfluenzae | reverse complement strand
GAATTTGGTATTTAAACTATTAGAAAAAGCTGCCAAAGTGATGGGAGATTATTGCGATATCGAAATCATTGAAGCGCACCACCGTCACAAAGTAGATGCACCATCTGGCACCGCACTTTCTATGGGCGAACACATTGCGAAAACCCTTGGACGTGATTTAAAAACGCATGGCGTATTTTGTCGCGAAGGCATTACAGGCGAACGCAAACGTGATGAAATTGGTTTCTCTACCATTCGTGCCTCTGATGTAGTGGGTGAGCATAGTGTCTGGTTTGCAGATATCGGTGAGCGCGTTGAAATTGCTCACAAAGCATCAAGCCGTATGACCTTTGCAAATGGTGCAGTTCGTGCTGGTAAATGGTTAGAAAAACAATCTCACGGATTGTTTGATATGACAGATGTGTTGGATTTGAATAATTTATAATTCTATTTCTAAATCACTTTCCACCCGACAACAACACAGTAGAATCTCATCGGGTTGAATAAAGGCAAGGGGCGCATCGGCGTAGGAAACCTTGCCTTTTTTGATTTTCACGCGACAAGAACCACAATAACCTGAACGACATTGATATTCATGGTGAATTTGATGTTGTTCTAAAAAGTTAAGCAGAGAAGTTTGGTTATCGAAATCTAAGGTGATTTGGCGCTGAATAAGATGGATTTTCATGAAACAAAATAAAACAAAATTTTGCTCATTATAGAAGAAAGAGAAGTAAAACTCACGGCTCTTTTGTTGTAAGATAGCGAGCTAATATTCATTATAAGGGAAGAACATGCAAACCTTTCTAAAATTAATGTGGATTTCAACTGCACTTTTATTAACGGCTTGTAGCATCATTTCAAAAGAGCCGGTTAAGCATATTGATATGTATGTAAAGCCTTATTACGATGCCAGAGATGGGCGACTTGAACAGATTAATGTGAACAAAGATATTGATGCGTTATTACTGAAAAATACACAAAAAGATTTTGAAAGTGCGGTCAATATTATTGAGAAAAAAGTGGATTTTGTTTCTCCGATGACAATGTTTGCGCTTTCTGCTCGTGCCTATGATTTTGGCTTACGTGATGAAGCGGTAAAATGGTTTTATCGTGGGCAAAACCGTTTAATCACCGCGTTATATGTGTTGGATTTAGATAAATTGACGGTATCGAATAACACAGCATTTGGGCAATTAGTGGGGCAGCATGTTAATCCCTATGCGTTCTGTGATTTGAACAAACAACACAAGGCGGCGCAAGATGCGATTGACTGGGCGAAAAATCATCCGTATCAGACGGTGTTTTTACCTCAATTACCAAGCAAACATCAAGATAGAAAACAAGCGTTAAAAGAAGCAGAGGCAAAACTTGATGCGCGTTTAGTCGAGCAAGACCGCTATTTTGCTAATTCTGAAAATAAAGCGAAATGGGAAAAAGAACGCCAAGATAACTTTGTGAATGAGCGATTTTGTTGGTGATTTTAAAAAAATTTAAAAATCTTAAGGTTGCTTAAGATTTTATTAAGATTTGTTGTGTTTAATAAGCATCAACAAGGCGGCAATGAGGATAATCCTTCGCTTTGAAACATGATTAATTTATGCTTAATTCTATTTAGGAGAACATGATGAAAAAATTTGCTTTAGC
>JAGZRY010000026.1 GCA_018381425.1 Haemophilus parainfluenzae | reverse complement strand
AGTAGAAATCTGTACCCGTGCCTATAACATTTTAGTCAATCAACTTGGCTTCCCACCAGAAGATATTATTTTCGACCCGAACATTTTCGCCATTGGTACGGGGATTGAAGAACACAACAACTACGGTGTGGATTTCATCAACGCTACAGGTCGCATTAAACGCGCGCTACCGCATGCGAAAATCTCGGGCGGGGTGTCTAATGTCTCTTTCTCATTCCGTGGTAACAACGTGATGCGTGAAGCCATTCACGCCGTCTTCCTTTATCACGCCATCAAACAAGGTATGGATATGGGAATTGTGAATGCGGGGCAGCTCGCAATTTATGACGATCTCGATCCTGAATTACGTGAAATTGTAGAAGATGCGGTATTAAACCGCAGCCCTGATGCCACTGAAAAACTACTCGATATTGCAGAGAAATATCGCAATCAAGGCAACGATGAAAGTGCGGTCGATTCTGTGGCAGAATGGCGTACTTGGCCAGTGGAAGAACGTTTAAAACACGCGCTGGTGAAAGGGATTACCACTTACATTGTGGAAGATACGGAAGAAGCCCGCCAAACATTGCCAAGTCCATTAGATGTGATTGAAGGCCCGTTAATGGCGGGCATGGACGTAGTCGGTGATTTATTTGGTGACGGTAAAATGTTCCTGCCACAAGTGGTGAAATCTGCACGCGTGATGAAACAATCCGTGGCGTATTTAGAGCCGTTTATCAATGCCACCAAACAAAAAGGTTCAAGCAACGGTAAAGTGGTGATTGCAACCGTAAAAGGCGACGTGCATGATATCGGTAAAAACATCGTAAGCGTGGTGATGCAATGTAATAACTTTGAAGTGATTGACTTGGGCGTGATGGTGCCGGCGGATAAAATCATTCAAACCGCTATTGATGAAAAAGCCGATATCATCGCGCTAAGTGGTTTAATTACCCCTTCTCTAGATGAAATGGAATACTTCCTGGGTGAAATGACTCGCTTAGGCTTAAATCTGCCTGTAATGATTGGCGGTGCAACCACCTCTAAAGAACATACGGCGATTAAACTTTATCCAAAATATAAAGAACACGGCGTATTTTATACCTCTAACGCCTCCCGCGCGGTGACGGTATGTGCGACATTAATGAATCCTGAAAGCCGTGCGGCATTGTGGGAACAATTCAAGAAAGATTACGAGAAAATCCAACAATCCTTTTCTAACCGTAAACCACTGCGTAAGCAACTGAGCATTGAAGAAGCACGTGCAAACCGCTTTGATGGCTTTAGTGGCGAGTGGGCAGATTACGTGCCACCAAAACCAAACCAAACGGGCATTGTGGAATTCAAAAACGTACCGATTGCCACATTACGTAAATTTATCGACTGGTCGCCATTCTTCCGCATTTGGGGCTTAATGGGCGGCTATCCGGATGCCTTTGATTATCCGGAAGGCGGCGAAGAAGCTCGTAAAGTATGGAATGATGCGCAAGTGGTCTTAGATGAATTAGAGCAAAACCATAAACTCAACCCAAGCGGTATTTTAGGTATCTTCCCTGCGGAACGTGTGGGCGATGATGTAGTACTTTTTGCTGATGAAGAACGCACACAACCCATTGGCACGGCTTACGGCTTACGCCAACAAACCGAACGGGGCAAAAACAGCAAAAGTCCGTTTAACTTTGCCTTAAGCGACTTTATTGCCGATCGCGAAAGCGGCAAAAAAGACTGGATGGGGATGTTCGCCGTTTGTGCGGGTATTGAAGAAATGGAGCTTGTAGAAGGCTATAAAGCGGCAAGCGATGACTACAACGCTATCTTGCTACAAGCTGTGGGCGATCGCTTAGCCGAAGCGATGGCAGAATACCTACACTTTGAGCTTCGCACCCGCATCTGGGGCTACACGCAAGAAGAATTCGACAATCAAGGTTTAATCAATGAAAACTATGTCGGCATTCGCCCTGCACCGGGTTATCCAAGCTGCCCGGAACACACGGAAAAAGCCTTGATTTGGGATTTATTAGAGGTAGAACAACGCATCGGTATGAAACTCACCGAAAGTTACGCCATGTGGCCGGCGGCTTCTGTCTGTGGTTGGTACTTTACCCATCCTGCAAGTAACTATTTCACTTTAGGTCGCATTGATGAAGATCAAGCTCAAGATTATGCCAAACGTAAAGGCTGGGATGAGAGAGAGATGATGAAATGGCTAGGTGTGGCGATGAAGTAGATTTATAATACTTTAAATCATTCATTAGCTTTCATAAATAAATTTAGCTTTTATAAAAGACTCTTGTTTCATAAAAAAATTGAATATATGATACAGGAAATATTAGAATAATTCCTTTAGGAAATATAATGAATAATTTTAAAAATAAAATTTCTCCTTCCATGTGGCTTAATAATTTTCTTTGTAAAAGAGACTTGAAAAAACCTAATGGTTCACCTTTATATACTTACCAAGTAAGCGATAGTGAATTTAATGAACTAAAAATATATTTACAATCTGCCGTTCAGCACGACAAAGAAAATTATATTTTACCAGCACTATTCTGTCTGTACTGTTCTGAATGGTATCGCAGGTTTTATAAAGGGGAATGGAGTTGGGAGCCTATATTAAAATCATTAAATATCAAATTAGAAACTAACTTTCGTAGCTACTTAGTTCAAAATGGACTTAAGTATTGGAATAGACAAATAATTCGATATAATAATTCTCATAACAGTTATCTTGGTTCGATATTTCGTGAAGGCGGTCTACCTTACTCATTACTTATCCAAGAAGGTAGTCGATTCCAAGAATTATTTCGAAAAATACTCGACCTATACTATAAAAATCCTCAACTTATCTTAGAACAGAACTCTTTACTACCTTTTCTTAATTACTTCCCCGAAGCTTTTAAAGAGAAAACAACATTATCTTTAATCATAGAAATGGCAAGTAATTTAATATCCTTAGTAGACAAACATGATCTCGCTCATCTATCTGACCCTATTGGCTATCTTGAGGAAAATCTCCCTGATTGGCGAATTAAATTTCCTATTCCTTTAACTGATAAAACTGCTGATAAATTTATACTTGGGCTATTTAATTCAGTAGTTAAAGAAAAAAAATTAAGATTAAAATTAAATAATAAACTTACCATTAAACAATATTTATTATCTTTATGTAACACTGAATTTAGGGTTTCGCTAGATATTCCTAAAGTTTTTAGTTTTATTCCTTCTGAAGAAATCTCCTCGCAGAGATTTACTCTTTATCTTTATGAAGGTAATAGATGTTTAAGTGAAATAAGTTCCGCATATCTGAACCACCGTGACTCATCGAACCAAGAGAGAGTGGAGATTAAATTACGAAATACTAATCTAGATGTAAAAAGAATAAACTATGAAATGCCGTTAAGGTTAGTTATTACACAACAAGGCATGATTATTTATCAAGAGCCTCTTATAGAAAGTGAACTATTAATTGATGATATGCCCGTAATTTTAAGTGATGAGGAACATCCTCAAGTTATGGGAATAGGTAGTGTAAAGAAAAAAAGGACATCACTACATCTTATAGTGAATAAATCATCAACGATTGAGTTAATTAGCTCGCATTCCAAAATACAACAAATTGATGAAACTAGTAATTATAAACACTATCGATTTAGTGGCGAAATAGTAATTATTCAAAATAGTGAGAAATTCTTTATTTCAAGCCTAAATGACCATATTAGAGAGGAAATAAAGATTATTGGACACATGTTGCCTTATTTCACACCTAACGGAAACCCTATCTATTTAGGCAGACCGAAGCTTAGTCAAAAGAATGATATATTCAATTTAGACATTCTAAATAATCAACATGATAACTCTATTTATGGTAGTAACTATGCTCGAATCTTAGACGGTGAAGGCAATACTATATTTAAGAAAAAAATATCCATTCTTCCTCCTGATTTTAAGGTAAAATTATATAACAACAGAACACCTAGAAATGGAATAGTTGAGTTTTCTACATCTCAATCATTTACAATAGAAAACTTATCTGATGGTTTAAGTAGCCAAATTACTCCCATTCTTGATATTGGGAAAAAACTACATGTAATAAGTAACTCAATTCCTCCATCTATACTAAAAGTTAGAATCCGATGTAATTTAGGTTCATCTGTGGATATAGAACTTCCTTTTCCCTCTTCTGGGGTATTATTATTAAATAAAGATCAGAATGAAATTCCAATTAATGAAACTCTTTCTTTAAAAGAACTTTTAGGATGTCGTTTACGTTTTTATCCTGATATTAATACAGCCACGGTATATACTGTAGACATAAAAAATAGCTTAAACAATCAGAAGTATTGGACTTACCATATTAATGATAAGCCTGTTGACATAAACTTATATGAATTACGTCAAGAGATATTATCTTTACTATCTTCAACAGGAAATTTAGATGAAATAATAAAAGTAATTATTTCAAGAAACAACATAGAAATCAGACAGATTAATATTGGACTATACTCAGATAATATTTCAATTAAGAATGGTACTATAGAACTCCACAATACAGATATAAAACTAGAATTATTATCTTTAACAACTTTAGAAACTAACTCTTTAATATTGACTGATGAAGGAAAATATTTACTTCCGAATCAAATTTACAGTCCAAGCTTAATTATCCCTCAAAAAAACTCGGTCTTACAGAGCAGAGCTGAATTCATTCCTGCTACACACTTAATACCAATTCAAGAAGAGTTACAACATGCTATATCTCTTCCACCAGAGCAATATCAAATAGGTATCCAAGTAGTATTAGATAAAATGGCAAAAGACATAAATCACCCAGGATGGGAATATTTAGATAAGCTTTACTCTAGATTTAACTATTTACCTCTCCCAACCTTCTTAGTATGGAAAGAATTGATTAAAAACCATGAGGCTCTAGCTATGTTTGTGGTAAGACATAATGAAACAGAGAAAATCATGCAAATACTACAGGATGAGTACAATGTCATTTGGCTACTTATTCCAATATCAACTTGGCATGATAAACTTGATAAGTTTAAACAAAAATACCTGGAATTTCCATCATTGATATTAGATGAATTATTAAAAGATAAAATGGATAAAATTTATTACTTTTTACCAGCTATAAAGAAAGAAAATAATAAATTACCAATTTCTATAATGCATAATTCCATATTACCTCAATGGTATCAAGAATTAAATAGAAGACACTGTGAAGAATATTGGATTTCTGATTTTTCTGAAGAACTTATGGAATGGATCGAGATAAATTATCCAGCATTAAATTTTCCACTCTATAGTAAAGCACATCAAGCGGTAGTATATTTTCCATTCTTCGCTGCAGCTGTTACAGCTGGAAAAGCTAAATTTAATGATTTAAGAGATATGACAGATAAAGATTTTTATATTTTTAAATCTCTTATTGAATTTGACCAAGATTGGTTTAAACCAGTTTATTTATTTTCACTTGAATACTTTAACTAATTCTAGAAATTAATAATAGAGAGAATAATATGAAAGCTTATTTTTCAAAACTAAGAATACAAACAAATAATAAAGCAAAAGAAGCATCTTTAAGTATTTTAGGCATCTCACAACCAGAATTAAGAAATCACTTAAGTCAACAAATGACTCAGTGCGAAGCTTTCGTGACTCAACCTATTTTTGAACCTATGTTTAGTTGGGAAAAACATATTCATAAAATGGAAGAATTAGGTAGAGAAGGACTACTATCTGACGCTGTGATTGAAGCACTTAATTCTGATAAAAATGATCGATATGTATTTAAGAAGTATTGGTATCCTTTTAAACACCAATACCAAGCATGGAAAGATTTACTTTCTAGAAATACGCAATCTAGAATTATTACTAGCGGTACCGGCTCAGGTAAAACAGAGTGTTTTATGGTTCCAGTATTAGAAGATCTTTACCGAGAAACAGCTCAAAATAATGAACAATTAACGGGGGTGAGAGCTCTATTTCTTTATCCTCTAAATGCATTAATCAACTCTCAACAAGAAAGATTAAGCGCTTGGACAAGCCACTTTGGAGATAAATTACGATTCTGCTTGTATAATGGAGAAACAGAAGAGTTTTCCGAGACAGTAAAACATGCCCAAAAACTAACACCTCAGCAAGTCTTATCTCGTGAACTATTGAGAGAAAATCCATCGCCTATTTTAGTAACAAATGGCACTATGCTGGAACATATGTTAATTCGACAAATAGATGCTCCCATTATCAATAAATCTAAGGGAAAATTACGCTGGATAATTCTTGATGAAGCTCATACTTATGTCGGTTCACAAGCAGCTGAATTAGCCTTACAATTGCGTCGAGTTATGAATGCATTTGAAGTAAAAGCTGAAGATATTCGTTTTGTTGCCACCTCTGCAACGATTGCTGGGACAGATTCTGAAAGACAGCTAAAACGATATTTATCTAACTTAGCCAATATTTCTGAATCACAAATTGCAGTTATCGGAGGACAACGTCAAATTCCAGCCCTTTCTACACTCCCCCAAAAATCACTTGCATTAGAAGATATTGAAAAAATTGAAAGTGAAAATGAAATTTCAGAGTTACGCTTTAATGCCTTACTAAGCTCACCAAAAGCTATTGAAATCCGAAATTTATTTGCTCATAAAATCGTTTCTACTCAAGATGCATTGAATAAATTTATAGATCTTGACGAACCTACATTATACCGCTGGCTTGACCTTTTAACGTCAACAAAAAAAGATTTATCTAGCGAAGCATTCCTAAAATTACGTGCGCATTATTTTCAAAGAACTCTATCTGGGTTATGGGCATGCATTGATCCTAACTGTCCAGCCAAACAACATACACCACTAAAACAAAATTGGGCATTCGGTAAAGTCTTTAGTCAACAGCGTACAAAGTGTGACTGTGGTGCAGCTGTGCTAGAACTCGTATTTTGTGAAGAATGTAATTCTCCACACTTACTTGCGAATCTAAAAAATGAAAAATTAGCACAGTGGACAGGAAAAGCCGAGGATGAATTTGCTTTATTAGATGAAGTGATCCCTGAAGAAATGGAAATACCTGAAATAAAAGAACTAAGCTCTAGCGAGGAAGTACTTTTAAGTCGAAATGAACATACTGATTATGTTCATCGGTATTTTGATCGTGATGGTCACTCTCAAGATATAAAAGAAAAAGGCATTTCGTATTACCAATTGCATTCTAATACTCAAACCTGTTCATTCTGTGGGTATACCGGGCGTGGAGCTTATGGGAAAGCCATGCGAAGAAGCTTACTAAGCGTGCCTTTTTATACCATAAACCTTGTCCCAACTGTTCTAGAATATTGTGCTGAAATTGAAAAAGATAAATTGGATAAACCAAGTCGAGGAAAGCGATTAATTACATTTACTGATAGCCGTCAAGGTACTGCAAAAATGTCAATAAAAATGCAGCAAGATGCCGAACGCTCTCGCTTGCGCGGTTTAGTTGTCAAAAAATTAAAAACTATGGTTGAAAGTAAAAGTGTACTTCCAGATGATCTTAAAAATAGACTACCACCACTTCAAGCCAAGATACTAGACAAGCTAGATAAAAACGAACTAAGAGAAGAGTGGGAGCAGTACCAACAACTTTTTTCTAACGATGAAAAAACAAGACAAGAAATTGAAGCATATTTACAATCTGAAGATGAAATAGTACCTCTTGCAAAATCGTGGTCTGAAATGATAACTGAGCTATCTAAAGATCTTGATCAAATCATGGTTGAAGAAAATAACAAGCTTGCCCCTAATGTATTTGATAATACTGAGGGAAGCTTGCAATTAGCAAGTTTATTATTATTACGTGAATTTATGCGACGGCCTAAAAACCGTAATAATCTTGAAACACAGGGATTAGTCAAATTAGTTTATCCTGCGTTAAATAAAGTTACCAATATACCTAACAACTATTGGGCAGAAAGAGGACTTACGCTTAAAGACTGGAAAGATTTTCTCAAAATAGCACTAGATTTCTATATACGTGAAAATTTCTTTATTAAAATTGAAAATACCTTAGAACAATGGGTAGGATTACCTGTTTATAAACGTAGTGTAATTAGTCCAAGATCATCCGATGAAAGTGAGACAAAAGTGCGCCATTGGATTCAAGTAAAAGCTGGAAAGGCTGAACAGCAGCGCTTAATTAGTTTGCTTTCAGCTGGGTCTGGGTTAAAACCAGAAAATAATGCGGATGCGGATATCATTGATGAATGGTTAAAAGCTGCTTGGGATGAATTAACTACACGATTAAATATTCTAACCGAGCAAGAAAAGAAATATCGACTAGATTTTAAAAGTCACGCTACGCCTAGCGAAAGTAACGTAAGTCTATCTATATTGGATAAAGCTTTTATTTGTCCAATTAGTAATAAATTACTAGATACAACTTTTAAAGGATTTACTCCCTATATTCCATCTGCATTTAGAAGGATTGCCAAAACAAGTGATTTAAAAGAATTTAAATGTGAAGAAATTAAATTACCTTCTCTATGGAAATTTGAAACGAGTAATGAATACGTAGAATATATTGAATTAACAAGAAAGCAAATTGCTGAAAATTCTGAAATACAAAAACTACGAGAACGAAATTTATGGACCGATATAAATGATAGTGCCGTAGAAGGTGGCTATTTTTATACAACTGCTGAACATTCAGCCCAGCAAAATCGAGATCAACTGAAAAAATATGAAGAAGAATTCAAAATAGGTAGAAGAAATGTCCTAAATTGCTCTACCACAATGGAAATGGGCGTTGATATAGGGGGAATTATTGCCGTTATCATGAATAATGTACCTCCACATCCAGCAAATTATCTGCAACGAGCTGGGCGTGCTGGACGCTCTCAAGAGGCTAGAGCAATTAGCTTTACTCTATGCAAAGATAATCCTCATGACCAAGCAGTATTCAATAACCCTAAATGGGCCTTTACTACACCTATTCCTGCGCCATATGTTGAATTTAGTTCCCCTAAAGTAGTGCAACGACATTTGAACGCTTTTTTATTGGGTAAATATCTTCTTTCGCTTGGTATATCAAAGGATCGAACAAAATTAAGTAGTGAATGGTTTTATGGAAAAGCAGAAGGAGAAAATAGCTTTTCTTTTGCAGATAAATTCGAAAAATGGCTAGATAATCCGAAGACTCAAGCCCTATTCAATAATTCTATAAATACAATTATAAGAGGAACTTGCTTACAAAATAGTTCTATCAGAAAAATCTATTCTGATGCATCTAAATCTATTAAAAATTTAAATGAGAATTGGTTAAAAGAATATGAGTATATTCAAAAAGAGTTAAAAACATCTACAGGACATTACCATTATAGCTTAACACAAGCCAAAAAACGGCTATCTGATGATTACTTAATTAACTCTCTTGCTCAAAAATCATTCTTACCAGCTTACGGATTTCCAACAAATATTGTAGAACTTGTAACTGACAATTTATCTCAATTTAAGCAAGAAAGTTATGATAGTAAGAGAAATAAAAAATTACCAAGTAGAGAATTACCAGTTGCTATTCGAGAATATGCACCTGGCGTAGATATTGCGTTAGACGGTGTAGTTTACCGTAGTGCTGGAATTACTTTAAATTGGCAAAAAATACATCAACAAAATGCAAAAGAAGCTCAGAAATTTGATATCGCATGGCGTTGCCCTCATTGCGGAGAATCAGGTTATGAAACAGGCTCAGAAAAATATGAGCAACTGAAATGTTCTCAATGTGAATCTCATATTCCTGATGAATATCAAAGACGAACAATTCAACCGACTGGATTTTTAGTCGATTTTTACCAACATTTATCAAATAATGTTGCAGAAAATCATTTTTTACCAATCCAAAATGCCTGGGTAATTGCAAAAACTAAAATGAAATCGTTACCGACGCCTGAACTTGGAATGATGAGAGCAGATTCACAAGGTCATGTGTTTTATCATAATTCTGGTTTTGGTGGAAATGGGTATGCTGTCTGTATGGAATGCGGTAGAGCCGAATCGATGACTAAAGACAACCATTTCCCTAAAAACTTAGATCCAGAGAATCCCAAGGCAATACATTACTCTCCCAAGGCAGCAAATATTAAAGAGGGAGAATCAAGAACTCCTTGTACTGGTAATATTTTAAAAAATATTCATTTAGGGGTTTCTACATATACTGACGTGTTTGAAATTATTCTAAAAAGCCCTGAAAACGGCTATTTATCTAATAGCGATAAAGATGTTTCTATTGCCACAACATTAAGTGTAGCATTAAGAAGAGCATTAACAGAACAACTTGGTATTTCGAATAATGAAGTTCAGTATAGTATCCGTCCTGTCAAATTACCTGGAAAACAAAACACTTTTGCACTGCAATTATTCGATACCATATCTGGAGGTGCTGGATTTTCAAGTAATGCTATTCACCATATATCCGATATTCTAAAAAAAATGGTATCTATTCTTCATTGTCCTGAATGTGAAACATACTGTAATCATTGCTTATTGGAATACGATTCTAGGTTTGATTTTGAAAAATTAAACAGAAAATTAGCTCTAGAATGGTTAGGTTCTTTTGAAAATCACCTTTCATTACCACAACAATATCAAAGCTCTATTAAAAATGGGAAATATAGTGCGCTTAATCTAAAAGAGAAATTAAATGATCTCATAAACAACCATATTTACAATATAAAATTTGTATTATCTGAAAAAATAGATGAATGGGATATCTCATTAAGTAAAGTTAAAAACATATTAATACCATTAATAAACGAAA
The DNA here is from genome assembly GCA_018381425.1 of Haemophilus parainfluenzae. Classification (GTDB taxonomy): domain Bacteria; phylum Pseudomonadota; class Gammaproteobacteria; order Enterobacterales; family Pasteurellaceae; genus Haemophilus_D; species Haemophilus_D parainfluenzae_O. Next base: position 3,324 of record JAGZRY010000026.1, on the reverse strand, counting down.
ATATAAATATTGAATTCATTATTCCTAAAAAGGATTTAAATGATGAAATAAAAGATTTTTTTTATCACGTCCAATTATTAGGCATAAAAATCAGTTATGCAGATACCAATAAAAACATTGTCTACCAAGCAACATCAGATAAAGGATGTATTACACTTGCTAGCTCAGAACAATCTAGTAAAATATTTGGTGATAATTGGCTAGATTCAGGAAGTTTAACTTTTTATTCATATGATGAGTCGGAAATATTCGGTGAACAAGTAGTTTTTGAAAAATCTATATCACCAGTAAGCCAATCAATTATTGAGATAAGTAATGAACTTAGAGGCAAGCAATTAAATTATTTTGGGAGAGGAATTAAATCCCTATTAGAAAAAAACAACATTCATTTTAAAAACTTATTTGAAAATGAAGAAGTAATATCATTAACATATTGTGATCGTTATTTACGTAATCCAATGGTTGTATTACTACTAGGGGAAATAATAAAAGCATTCTCAAATCAATCAAATCCTAGAGTTTATATTAACACTGTCTATGTAAATAAGAATAATTACCAAAATTCTTATTTGCTTAAACATGACTGGCAAAATGAATTAGATTACAGTGAGATTATAGAACGATACATATCTCAGCGTACGGCACTTTCTGTACAAGTATCTGTATCAAAAAATAATAAAGATCTTCCACACTCTCGCTCCTTGAAGTTAAAATTTAAATCGAGAAAAACTATGCAAATTTTCTTTGACCAAGGAATGGGATTTTGGAGCCTTAAGAGTGATGATATGCTTTGTTTTGATTTTAATAGAAATATTGAAGAGCAGATTGAACGATTAAATCAAGTAAGGCAAAAGGCAACTATTGGAGATTCTGAACATAATACATTCTTATATATAAGAACATAATAAGATATTATTAAATTTGAAATACTTTTGTTAAAAGTCTAACTATTTGTAAGTTGTAAGGAACCCTATAAAAAAATTTATCTCTTTGCTTTGCTTAGTATTAGCAGCTTGTTCTAGTAACAATACGCCACCTGCTTACGACAGTACAACGCCCTTTTACGAATATATGACTCGCTTGGAAGGTGAAGAAATATTAATTCGAGGTATTGTTAAAACGCCGGATAATAAAACTTATTTACTGAGTGATAACGAAGATTATGAGTTTTCAGGTATTGATGCGCGTTATTTACAACCTTTATTCCAACCTGAATACATGACAAAGCTTTTAAAATCCAATAGAAGGGATGATAAATTTTATCTAGCACTTTCCTTTAATGCTGACCGTAGTAATAACCTTGTTAAAGTAAACTATGACCTAAAATTACCGATGAAATACCTTAATACGCTTCGTCAAAGTTTGAAAGGATTAGAGCAACGTTGGCGAATAATTTATGATGATGGTAATTGTGGAGTAAGCGATTTCTTCCATCAAGAACCTTCTGAATGCAAAGATAATAAGCCTAAAACTCAAATTATTCTTCGTATGAAAGGGAAAGATAATAAGTCAATCATTGATGGGCGTATAGTGAAATTAAATAATCGTGATGAAATTTTGAAAAAATCCTCACTTCCTATGCCAATACCTACATCTCTTAGTAATTATCGTCTAAAAACAGACGAAGAGATTCGATCAGCGAAATGGCATGAAACTAAACGTGAAATTAGAGAATCAACCAAACAGGGAGCAGAAACAGCACTAATCATTATTACTGCACCAATCTGGTTACCTATGACGATCGGGTGGGAGCCTGGTAGGGGTCCTTTTGGGCGCAAGTAGTTACTTATCATATTTCATTTTCTTTATAATGGCGCACGCTCGCAGCGTGTGCCAAATTTTACTAAAAAACACTTCAAAAACTCACCGCACTTTCTCCTTTGTATATTGCACTATCCCCAATTTCCGCTATTATACTCCCTTTCTCATTCACTCTACTCTCGGAACTTTATCAATGAATAAATTTAAAATAGCATTACTCACGGCTGCATTCGTAGGGCTGTTTGCTTGTACCACAACACAACAACCAAAGAAAACCGTTAAAACACGATACCTTAAAAATAACATTAGCCAAGCGGAATTAAACAATCCGAAAGATTACAAGCGTTATTACTATTCTTGCCGTAATTCAGAAACGGGTTCAAATTCTTATTTAACCACTTACTTCCCGCTTTCAAGAGAAAGCCGCATGAAAGATAACTTTGGTATTTATTTCCAATTAGACGGAGGAAAAGCGGTGCCGTTTGATCATGTGGAAGATCGTACCTTAAATGCACGTGGAAATCGCTTTGAAGTGATTTATCGCTCTTATGAGCCGATTGATGGAAGCCATGTGGATCTGATTGCGCGTGAGCATAATTCGGTGTATTACAAAAACAATCAAGGCATGAGAACCGCTTGGTTAAATTGTCGAGAAGGCTAATTCTTACTGAAAGTGCGGTCATTTTTAGACGCATTTTTCCAAACAAAAAAGCACGAGATTAAACTCGTGCTTTTTCTTTTTTATTTCAATTATACTTTTGCTTGTGCGCGTTTCACGAAAACGACTGAAAGCGTGAATGCCACCACAAATGAAATCAACATACCAATGCTGTACATCGCAAGGCTATCTGGTTTGATCGATGGAATACCTAAGAAACCTGCTGCACCTAATGCAATGGCTTTTACATTAAAGAATGCGATAAAGGCACTTGCAAGACCTGAACCAATCATCGCCGCAAAGAAAGCTTGACGATAGCGTAAGTTCACCCCGAACATCGCCGGTTCAGTAATCCCTAATAATGCAGAGATACCCGATGGTACCGCTAAACCGCGTACTTTTGGATCTTTTAATGCCACTGCCACACCTAAACAGGCCGCACCTTGTGCGATATTTGACATTGCCGCGATAGGGAAAATAAAGGTACCACCTGTATTTGCCATTTCAGCCAATAATTGTGTTTCAACCGCAATGAAGGTTTGATGCATACCGGTGATAACGATAGGTGCATAAAACGCCCCGAAGATTGCGCCGCCCACGAAACCTAAGGTGTCATATAACCAAGTTAAACCTGATGCAATTAATGAACCCGCTTCACGACCGATTGGACCAATTACGGTAAACGCTAAGAAGCCTGCAATAAAGAGCGAGAATAATGGGGTAATCAGGTTATCTAAGTAAGAAGGGACAAATTTACGGAAGGTTTTTTCTAAGGTTGCTAATACCCAAGCAGAAACTAATGTTGGGATAACCGTGCCTTGATAGCCGACTTTTTCAATTTCAAGACCGAATACATTCCAGTATTGGATTTTGCCTTGAGCAAGGGTTAATGCGTAGTTCCAACC
>JAGZRY010000418.1 GCA_018381425.1 Haemophilus parainfluenzae | reverse complement strand
GCCTTTTGGTTATTTCCTCAATTTAGCCCTGAATGGCGATTATTCTTAGTGACTGGATTTCTTGGTGCTCTCACCACCTTTTCTTCTTTTTCAGGCGAAGTAATAGAACTCTTTTTTAAAGAAGAGTGGGTAAATGGATTGTTCGTTTTAGTTAGCCATTTAGTTGGTTGTTTAATTTTTACAGTATTAGGGATTTATTTCTTTAGGTTCATCAGTCTTCTATTCCATTTCCGATAAAATCGCTAAATTCTTCAGAATAAAATCCATGAGAGAGCATATACTGCCAAATTTTTTGTTTGCTTTTGATTGGTTGAGGTTCTGCATAATTAGGAAATTTTTTGTGTAGAACCTTTTCAGCTATTTCAATCCAATTAATTTCACTTTCTATGAGGACTTCATTGATTACGTCTGAAGATACACCTTTCAGTTGACGTAATTCTTGTTTGATACGATTTGCACCATACCCACGTTGCGAACGTGCGTGTAAATAATTTTCAGCAAATCGCTTATCATTTTGCCAGTTTTTTTTCTGGCAGTGCGTTATCGTTTCATCGATCTCATCTTCCGTAAATGCTTTTTCTTGCATTTTATTGCGTAGCTCAAATTCGCTATATTCACGTCGAGCAAGTAAATTAACAACATAGCTCAAAGCAAGAGAAGACATAGAAATTCCTTTTAGGTGAAATACAGTTGAAATGGAAAGTGCAGTCACTTTTGATTTGACCGCACTTTTAGTGATTAGAAATCGCTTTCTGCGTCATTATTAGATTGTTCAATATCAGCCATTAATGCTTGTTCTGGGTTAGCGACTAATTCAGCACGAAGCTTCGCTTCAAGTTCGTCTGATTTCGCAGGGTTTTCATGTAACCATTTCATTGCATTGGCTTTACCTTGGCCAATCTTTTCACCGTTGTATGCATACCAGGCACCAGATTTCTCAACAAGTTTGTGTTTAACACCGAGTTCAATTAATTCTCCAGCTTTAGAGATACCTTCTCCATAAAGAATTTGGAAATCTACTTGGCGGAAAGGCGCGGCTAATTTGTTTTTAACTACTTTAACACGAGTTTCGTTACCAATGACCTCATCTCCATCTTTAACTGAACCGGTACGACGGATATCTAAACGAACAGAAGAGTAGAATTTTAGTGCGTTACCACCAGTTGTGGTTTCTGGGTTACCAAACATGACACCAATTTTCATACGAATTTGGTTAATGAAGATAACGAGACAGTTTGCATTTTTGATTTGACCAGTTAATTTACGTAGTGCTTGAGACATTAAACGCGCTTGTAAACCCATGTGTGAATCACCCATTTCACCTTCAATTTCAGCTTTTGGGGTAAGTGCAGCAACCGAGTCCACTATGACGACATCTACAGCACCAGAACGTACTAAGGCATCACAAATTTCAAGCGCTTGTTCCCCGTTGTCTGGCTGGGAGACTAAGAGCTCTTTCACATCAACGCCAAGTTTCGCTGCATAAATAGGATCAAGTGCATGCTCCGCATCGATAAAGGCACAGGTTTTACCCACTTTTTGTGCTTGAGCGATAACAGATAAAGTTAAAGTTGTTTTACCAGAAGATTCAGGTCCAAAAATTTCAACAATACGACCCATTGGTAAACCACCA
>JAGZRY010000417.1 GCA_018381425.1 Haemophilus parainfluenzae | reverse complement strand
CTGCTTACGGTTGTTTTTGTTCTGCGTTGAATACTTAGTTTTTTCGGTGCATTCGCATCCGCATTTTTTACATCTTCAGTCATTATTAAACTCCTTACTCTTCGCTAAACCAGCAAATATTACGAGCAGCCATAATAAAGTCAGCGGCTTGCTCTGCGGTTAATTCTTCAATATCAGCTAAATCATCTACACCTTGCTCTGCAAGTTCTTCAAGTGTAGTAATTTGTTTTTCAGCTAATTTAAAGGCAATATGACGGTTCATGCCTTCAAGATTTAATAAACGATCTTCGATATTCGCTTTTTTCAAGGCTTCTTCTTCTGCTGCAGCGGCTGCAGTAATCGCATCTTTTGCACGACCTTGTAACTCTTCGATAAGATCTTCATCTTCTAAACCATCAATTGCTGTCAGTTCGCTCACTGGAACATAAGCCACTTCTTCTAATGAAGTAAAACCTTCATCCACTAAGATTTGAGCAAACTCTTCATCAAGACCTAATTTATCCATGAATAAATTTAATACTTTGGTATCTTCTGCTTGATGTTTTTCATTTAATTGTTCGGTAGTCATTACGTTTAATGTCCAACCGGTTAATTGTGTCGCTAGACGTACATTTTGACCATTACGACCAATTGCTTGTGCTAAATTATCTGCATTTACAGCAATATCCATTGAGTGGTTATCTTCATCCACAATGATTGACGTCACATCAGCCGGTGCCATTGCATTGATCACATACTGTGCCGGATTATCATCCCAAAGTACGATATCCACACGCTCACCACCTAACTCATTGGTAATCGCTTGAACGCGTGCACCACGCATACCCACACATGCACCAACTGGGTCGATACGTTTATCATTTGATTTCACCGCAATTTTCGCGCGAGAACCAGGATCACGTGCAGCACCACGGATTTCAAGCATTTCTTCGCCGATTTCAGGTACTTCAATACGGAATAACTCGATTAACATTTCAGGTTTTGCGCGAGTCACAAATAATTGTGCTGTTTTGCTTTCAGGATTCACTTTATAAAGCACGCCACGAACACGATCGCCAGGGCGGAAGTTTTCACGTGGAAGCATATCTTCACGCATAATTACGGCTTCAGCTTTATTGCCTAAATCTAAAATAATACTTTCACGATTTACTTTTTTCACCGTACCCGTAACAATTTTGCCTTCTTCAGAACGGAATTGCTCAACCACTTTTGCACGCTCAGCTTCACGAATTTTAGTGCTGATAACTTGGCGAGCGGTTTGCATTGCAATACGGTCAAATGCGATAGACTCAATTTGATCTTCGACATAGTCACCGATTTGAATATTTGGGTCTTCAAATTGTGCCGCTTCTAATGTCATTTCTTTTGTTGGAACTTTAACTTCATCAACAACTAACCAGCGACGGAATGTATCAAACTCCCCTGTTTTGGTGTTGATAGACACACGAATATCGGTTTCATAGTCATATTTTTTCTTCGTTGAAAGCGCAATCGCACTCTCTAACGCTTCAAAAATCTTTTCGCGTGGTAATAATTTCTCGTTAGATACTGCTTCAGCAGCTAACAAAATCTCTTTACTCATTTTCCTTTTTCTCCTTTAAAATTTTGCGATTACATTGGCTTTTTGAATGTTG
>JAGZRY010000416.1 GCA_018381425.1 Haemophilus parainfluenzae | reverse complement strand
ATGCAAATTACATTATCAACTACTCCCGCTTCGGAGAGTTGGGGCAAAAATGCCATTTTAAGTTTTAATCAAGATCAAGCCGTTATTCATCTTAAAGATAATGAAAAATCGAACCTTGTTTTAGTTCAAAAAGCCGCACGTAAGTTACGTGGACAGGGCATTAAAGACGTTGAGCTTGTGGGGGATGCATGGGAATTAGAAAATTGCTGGGCATTTTATCAAGGTTTTTACTCGGCGAAGCAAGATTATTCGATTGAATTTCCTCATTTAGATGATGAGCCACAAGATGAATTATTAGCCCGTATTGAATGTGGTGATTTTGTGCGTGGAATTATTAATGAACCGGCACAAACCCTTACTCCGGTTAAATTAGCTGAACGCGCGGCTGAGTTTATTTCTAAACAAGCCGAAAATTATGCTGATAAAAGTGCGGTCAGTTTTCAAATCATTTCTGGTGAAGCGTTAAAAGAGCAAGGCTATCACGGGATCTTTACGGTGGGTCGTGGTTCTATTAATCCACCAGCTATGTTGCAATTAGATTTTAACCCGACTAATGATCCAAATTCGCCCGTATTAGCGTGTTTAGTGGGTAAAGGTATTACTTTTGATAGTGGTGGTTACAGCATCAAACCAAGTGATGGTATGAGTACTATGCGTACCGATATGGGGGGCGCTGCGTTATTAACAGGTGCGTTAGGGTTTGCTATTGCGCACGGTTTAAATCAACGAGTAAAACTCTATTTATGCTGTGCAGAAAACCTGGTGAGCGGTAATGCGTTTAAATTGGGTGATATCATCACCTATAAAAATGGTGTAACCGCTGAGATTTTAAATACTGATGCGGAAGGGCGTTTAGTATTAGCAGACGGTTTAATTGAAGCCGATAGTCAAAACCCACAATTTATTGTCGATTGTGCAACTTTAACTGGTGCGGCGAAAGTAGCAGTGGGTAATGATTACCACAGTGTGCTTTCTATGGATGATGCGTTGGTAAATAGCTTATTCCAAGCGGCGAAAGAAGAAAATGAACCGTTCTGGCGTTTGCCTTTTGAGGATTTCCATCGTAGCCAAATCACGTCTTCTTTTGCTGATATTGCAAATACAGGTACAGCGCCGGTTGTGGCTGGGGCTAGTACTGCAACGGCATTTTTATCGTATTTTGTGAAAAACTATCAACAACGTTGGTTGCATATTGATTGTTCGGCCACTTATCGTAAATCTGGTAGTGATTTATGGGCAGTTGGTGCAACCGGAATCGGTATGAAAACTTTAGCAAATTTATTAGTAACGAAAGCAAGTTAAGTAGGATTTTATGACAGAACGTACTTTTTCAATTATCAAACCCGATGCAGTAAAGCGTAATTTAATTGGTGCTATTTTAGGGCGTTTTGAATCTCAGGGATTCCGTGTTGTAGCACTTAAAATGGTGCAATTAACCAAAGAACAAGCGGAAGGTTTCTATGCGGAACATCAAGGTAAACCATTTTTTGATCCGTTGGTGGAGTATATGCTCTCTGGCCCGATGGTGGTTTCTGTGTTGGAAAAAGAAAATGCCGTGAAAGATTACCGCACTTTAATCGGGGCAACGAATCCGGCTGAGGCGGCAGAAGGCACTATCCGCAAAGACTTTGCGTTA
>JAGZRY010000415.1 GCA_018381425.1 Haemophilus parainfluenzae | reverse complement strand
ATGCCGCGACGGTGGAATCTATCACCAAACCTGGTGCAGAAATTCACGAGTATGAACCGACCCCTAAAGATATTGTAAAAGCTCAATCTGCTGATTTAATTTTATGGAACGGATTAAATTTAGAGCGTTGGTTTGAACGTTTCTTCCAAAATATCAAAGACAAACCAGCCGTTGTGGTAACCGAAGGTATCACACCACTTTCTATTTATGAAGGCCCTTATAAAGATGCACCTAACCCACACGCTTGGATGTCGCCATCTAATGCGTTGATTTATGTCGAAAATATTAAAAATGCATTAGTTAAATACGATCCGCAAAATGCTGATACTTATCAAAAAAATGCGGCAGCTTATGCAGAAAAAATCAAACAACTCGATAAACCTTTACGTGAAAAACTCGCACAAATTCCTGCCAACCAACGTTGGTTAGTCACCAGTGAAGGCGCCTTTAGTTATTTAGCGAAAGATTACGATCTCAAAGAAGGCTATTTATGGCCAATTAACGCTGAACAACAAGGTACGCCTCAACAAGTGCGTAAACTTATCAATTTAGTGAAAAAAAATCACATTCCTGTGGTATTTAGTGAAAGTACCGTGTCAGCCAAACCTGCTCAACAAGTAGCGAAAGAAAGCGGTGCCAAATACGGTGGCGTGCTTTATGTCGATTCCCTTTCTGCCGCTGACGGTCCTGTACCAACTTATATTGACTTACTGAATGTCACTGTATCCACCATAGTCAAAGGATTTGAAAAATAATGACTGCACTTTCCGCTTCTATTTCCGTTAATGACGTAACCATGCGTTACAACAACGGGCACACTGCAATTTATGATGTTACCTTTGCATTACAAGGGGGAACCATCTGTGCTCTTGTCGGTGTAAATGGGAGCGGAAAATCCACGCTATTCAAAAGCATCATGGGCTTAATTAAACCACAGCAAGGCAATATTGCGCTTTGTGGTTTGCCAATTAATCGAGCGTTGAAACAAAATTTGGTCGCCTATGTACCGCAAGCGGAAGAAGTCGATTGGCAATTTCCAGTCTCCGTTTATGATGTTGTCATGATGGGACGCTACGGCTATATGAATTTCCTACGCATTCCAAAGGCTGAAGACAAACAAAAAGTGCTCGAAGCGATGCAACGGGTAAACATCGAGCATTTAGCCGAACGACAAATCGGCGAGCTTTCTGGTGGACAGAAAAAACGCGTATTTTTGGCTCGAGCATTAGCACAACAAAGTAAGATTATCTTACTCGATGAGCCTTTTACGGGTGTAGATGTTAAAACCGAAAATGCTATTGTGGAACTCCTTCGCCAATTACGTGCTGAAGGCCATTTAATTTTAGTTTCTACCCACAACTTAGGCTCTGTACCAGATTTCTGTGATCAAGTGGTGATGATTAACCGTACTGTGATTGCCGCAGGTAAAACGGAAGATACATTTAATCAGCATAATTTGGAAAAAGTCTTTGGCGGAGTGTTACGACACATCAAATTATTGGGTGAAGATCTGCATAATGATGAAGATAAACGTGCAGTCACCGTGCTTACGGATGATGAACGTCCCGTTGTCTTCTATGGTGAAACCAAAAATGATCCGCCTGCAACAGCTGTAAAATCCTGTCGTCTGTCTCCGTCT
>JAGZRY010000414.1 GCA_018381425.1 Haemophilus parainfluenzae | reverse complement strand
TTCGGTGACGAGTTTGATAATTTTCAAACGAAATTGATACGAGTAGGACATAATCTGCACCTCAAATTAGGCGTCCAGGTTTTGGGGTGCAGATCAAAGTGTGGTCGAAAAATTCTTTGTTTTTGACCGCACTTATTCTTTTTCTGCCTTTTCTAAAATTGCCTTGTGCTCTCGAATCAATGCCATAAACGGCTGCCCAAAGCGTTCTAATTTGATCGTACCCACCCCATTAATTTGTAGCATTTCAATATTACTTGTTGGCATATATTGCGCCATTTCCTGTAACGTTGCATCGTTAAAGACAATATAAGGCGGAATATTTTCTTTATCCGCTAGCTGCTTCCGTAAGAAACGCAAGCGAGCAAACAGATCTTTATCGTAATTTGCCACTGTATTTTTATGGGACGTATGCACAATTTTATTAATGGATGAAATGCGCGGCATTGCTAATTCAAGCGGCACTTCGCCTTTTAAAACTGGTCTTGCACTTTCGGTGAGCTGAAGCGTTGCACTATTAAACTCACCAAGCACTTGTTGAATAAAACCAAGGTGGATAAGCTGGCGAATCACGGATTGCCAATGTTCTTTGCTTTTATCTTTGCCAATGCCATAAACACTTAACTTATTATGTTGACGTTCCACAATTTTTTGGTTATGCATCCCTCGCAATACCGCAATCACATATTGCACACCGAAACATTGACCCACTCGATAAATCGTCGACATCACTTTTTGCGCATCAATTAAGCCATCATATTTCTTTGGCGGGTCAAGACAAATATCGCAGTTTTGACAAGGTGTTTGACGATATTCACCAAAATAATTGAGTAATACCAAGCGGCGACAAGTTTGACTTTCGGCAAATTCACCAATGGCTTCCAATTTATGTTGTTCAATTTGACGTTGTGGTGTCTTTGGTTTCTCAAGCAAAATTTTCTGCAACCAAGCATAATCAGCTGGTTCGTAGAAAAGCACCGCTTCCGCAGGTAAATCATCTCGCCCCGCACGACCAGTTTCTTGATAATATGATTCAATGCTTCTCGGCAAATCAAAATGGGCGACAAAACGCACATTGGATTTATTAATGCCCATGCCAAACGCTATCGTCGCAACCACAACTTGAACATTATCTCGTTGAAAATCTTGCTGGACGCGTTCTCGCAACACGGTTTCCATTCCCGCATGATACGCTGCAGCCGACACGCCTTTATTTCGCAAAGTTTCTGCTATACGTTCCACCTTCGAACGACTATTGCAATACACAATGCCACTTTTGCCTTTTTGAGCTAAAACAAAACGCGTAAGCTGCTCCATCGGCTTAAATTTTTCTTCCAACGTATAACGAATATTCGGACGGTCAAAACTGCCAATGTATTTGTGAGGATTATCTAATTTAAGATGAGTGAAAATATCCTGTCTCGTCGCGTAATCCGCTGTAGCCGTTAATGCCATAATCGGCGCATTTGGAAACGCAGCTTTTAAGCCACCAAGTTGGGTATATTCAGGACGAAAATCATGCCCCCATTGCGAAATACAGTGTGCTTCATCAATGGCGATAAAGGAAATTTGAGCATAAGAAATCAGCTGAAAAAAGCTGTTTGTCATCACTTTTTCAGGCGAAACATATAATAATTTTAAT